>NZ_RMVK01000006.1:0-188908 GCF_003942875.1 Streptococcus oralis
CACAATTAAGAAATATATTCAAGAACAGGAAAAGCATGATATAGCACTAGATAAATTAAGTGTAAAAGAATATGAGGATCCCTTTAGGGATAGTGGTAAGTAATACTAAAGCCTCTTTAAGAGGCAAGTGACGAGTCAAGAGCAATGAGGCTTGAACAACGTGAAAGCCAGCGCCTTTAGGCGCTGGCTGGTGATTTGGGCTTATAGCCCTGGTGCAAACCACCCGTTAGACGGGTGGTTATGATTTAGGAGTGATTTGGTAGCCAGCTGAGGGTGAAGGTCAGTTGCTCAGCTTTCAAGAGGTCTTGGTGTTGAAGGCTAGATACTATGGTCTTGTCCAGTCGGCATTCTTTGACAAAGTTGAAATGGCTGTGGTTTTGCTCGGCATGGATATCCAGCCATTTATTTTCCTTAGCTAGGTGGATACGGAGGTGGTCAAAGAGAGGAATTCCGAGATCGTAACTTGGTTTGCCTGGACAGGTCGGGTAGAATCCAAGAGCTGACCAGATGTACCAAGCAGAGAGACTGCCATTGTCCTCATCGCCAGGATAGGCTTCCCAGCTGGGGTGAAAGGCTTTCTGACGCAAGGTTTTGATGAGTAGAGCAGTGTAGTCAGTGTAGTCGCTGTAGCGAAAGAGATAAGGTATGTGGAAGCTAGGCTGGTTGGAGATGGCGAGTTGTCCAAAGGGAGCTGTTGCCATCTCGCTCATTTCATGAATCTCGTAACCATAGCCGGTGGTTTCAAAGAGAGGAGCGTCCTGACAGGCTTTCAAAAGATAATTGCTGAAGGCTTCTTTTCCACCTATAAGCTGGATTAAGCCTGGGATGTCATGGAGTACGCCTAAAGTCGCTTGAATGGCAGAGCATTCGGCGTAGTCGCGTCCCCAACTATAGGGAGAGAAGTCAGGGCGGAAGTTTCCTTGGCTGTCTCGGGCTCGCATGTAACCTGTCTCAGCGTCAAATAGATGGCGGTAATTTTGTGACGAAGTTCTATAAGTTTCCGCGATGTCATTCTGACCAAGCTTTTCGGCACAGTTGGCGATACAAAAATCGCTATAGGCGTAGTCAAGGGTGTGACTGACACTTTCGTTGTGGTCGGTAGAAAGATAACCTAATTCTTGGTATTGGGCTAGTCCGTGACGACCATTGATGCCGAGAGGGTCGGACTTGGTGGCTGTCTGCAGCATGGCTTGGAGGAGTTCTTCTTCCAAATTGGGAGCCATGTCCTTGCAGGCGCTATCTGCGATAATGCCATCTAAAAGGGTACCGGGCATCATGCCACGTTCATCTGGGGCCAGCCATTTTGGAAGGAATCCAGTATCGCGGTAGCTATTGAGAAAGCCTTCTAAAAAGAGACGATAGTGTTCCGGTATGATAAGGGCAAAGAGGGGAAATGTAGTCCGGAAGGTATCCCAGAAACCATTGTTGCTAAAGAGGATGCCGGGCTTGACAGTACCAGTAGCTAGATCCATGTGGATGGCTTGCCCTGACTCGTTCACTTCATAAAATGTCTGTGGGAAGAGGAAGAGTCTGTAGAGGCAGTGGTCAAAGAAGGTTCGGTCAGCCTTTCCTGTTTCCAGCACATCAAAACGATGTAGGAGATTTTCCCAGTCTGCTTGGGCATTTGCTTTACAGCTATCAAAGTCCGTTTGAGGTAGATTAAATAGCGCTTGAGAAGGAGAAATAAAGGAAGTCGCTAGTTGAATCTCGGCTTGACTGCTTGCTAAGTCAATTCGCCAGTCTCCCTCTTCTTGTGTGATAGCAAGAATATCCGTATTCATTTGCAGGACTGTGAACAGTATCAGCGGATTTTTGTTGGTCTCTGTTTTTCCCTCTTGACGCAGGGCAAGAGTCCGCTTATCTATTTGTTCTACTGTCAGTTCATCTGCTGCGTGAAGATAGAGGGATAGGGCTTTGCCTTGCTTTTGCTCCAAACGAATAGAAGCGCCATAGCAAGTCGGTGTGAGCTGGGTTCCAATCTGATAGCGCAGGGAGAAAATCTTCAGATAATGAGGCTGGAAAGAGGCCTTATCTAGGTCAAAGGAAGACTGACGATGGAAGAGGCTGTCTCCACCTAGCTGGCCTGTAACAGGTGTCAGAAGGAGCCAAGAGTAGTCCCCAATCCAAGGACTGGGTTGGTGGGTTAATCGAATCCCCTGAAAAATGGGCAGATGCGGATCGAAGAACCAAGCTCCCTCCTGGTCACTGGTCTGGGGCACAAAATAATTCATCCCAAAAGGCACGCCTGTGTATGGTAGGGTATTTCCCCGAGAGAAGGCATGCTTGCTAGCAGTCCCAAAGCGGGTATCGATGGTTTCAAGTATTGGTTTCATAGTCTTTCCTTTAGCTGTTTTTCTACATTATATCAGAAAAATGAGGCCTTTAGATATGGGGTTCGAAAGTAAGCAATTTTGTAGAAAAATGACTATCATTTGTGTATGTATTTTCTGTCTCAAAAACTATATACTGAACATGAAACTTGTTTGAAAGAGGAAACTGCACGATGATTTATTCGAAAGAAATTGTTAGAAAATGGTTAGACGAAGTAGCAGAGCGGGCTAAGGACCATCCGGAGTGGGTGGATGTCTTTGAGCGTTGCTACACCGACACCTTGGACAATACGGTCGAGATTCTAGAAGATGGCTCAACTTTTGTCTTGACAGGGGATATTCCTGCTATGTGGCTTCGGGATTCGACGGCCCAACTCAGACCCTACCTTCATGTGGCTAAAAAAGATCCTCTCTTGCGTCAGACCATTGCAGGTCTGGTCAAGCGTCAGATGACCTTGGTACTCAAGGATCCTTATGCCAATTCCTTCAATATTGAGGAAAACTGGAAGGGGCACCATGAGACTGACCATACCGACCTTAATGGCTGGATTTGGGAACGCAAGTATGAGGTGGACTCACTTTGCTATCCTTTGCAGTTGGCTTATCTCCTTTGGAAAGAGACTGGAGAGACTAGTCAGTTTGATGAGACTTTTGTCGCAGCGACCAAGGAAATTCTTCATCTGTGGACGGTGGAACAAGACCACAACAATTCTCCTTATCGTTTCGTTCGGGATACAGACCGCAAGGAAGATACTCTGGTAAATGATGGCTTTGGACCTGACTTTGCAGTGACAGGTATGACCTGGTCAGCTTTTCGTCCGAGTGATGACTGCTGCCAGTATAGCTACTTGATTCCGTCCAATATGTTTGCTGTAGTAGTCTTGGGGTACGTGCAAGAAATCTTTGCAGAACTGGATCTAGCTGATAGCGAGGGTATTATTGCTGACGCTAAGCGTCTCCAAGAAGAGATCCAAGAAGGCATCGAAAATTATGCCTACACCACCAACAGCAAGGGCGAAAAGATTTACGCCTTTGAAGTGGATGGTTTAGGGAATGCTAGCATCATGGATGATCCAAATGTACCTAGTCTGCTGGCGGCGCCTTATCTGGGCTATTGCGACATTGAAGACGAAGTGTATCAAGCCACACGCCGTACCATTCTGAGCCCTGAAAATCCATACTTCTACCAAGGAGAATACGCTAGCGGTCTCGGAAGTTCTCATACCTTCTATCGCTATATCTGGCCAATCGCCCTTTCTACCCAAGGCTTGACAACAAGTGATAAGGCAGAGAAGAAATTCTTGCTGGATCAGCTGGTTGCTTGCGATGGGGGCACAGGTGTCATGCATGAGAGCTTCCACGTGGACGACCCAACGCTTTACTCTCGTGAATGGTTCTCTTGGGCCAACATGATGTTCTGCGAGTTGGTCTTGGATTACTTGGATATTCGATAATGAGTTTTAGCTCGATAGATTCTTGTAAAGAATCACAAATTCACATTTAAAACGTTAAAATTTAAATTTAGAATGAGGTTTTACTTCATGGAAAATGTTGTTGTACATATTATCTCACATAGTCACTGGGATCGTGAGTGGTACTTGCCTTTTGAAAGCCACCGGATGCAGTTGGTGGAATTGTTTGACAATCTTTTTGATCTCTTTGAAAATGACCCTGAGTTCAAGAGTTTCCACTTGGATGGACAAACCATTGTCCTTGATGACTATTTGGAAATTCGCCCTGAAAATCGCGATAAGGTCCAAGGTTACATCGACCAAGGCAAACTTAAAATTGGTCCCTTTTACATCTTGCAGGATGACTACTTGATTTCAAGTGAAGCCAACGTCCGCAATACCTTGATTGGTCAAGCTGAATGTGCAAAATGGGGCAAATCAACCCAGATTGGTTACTTCCCAGATACCTTTGGAAATATGGGACAAGCTCCCCAAATCCTTCAAAAATCAGGCATTCACGTGGCAGCCTTTGGGCGTGGTGTGAAGCCGATAGGATTTGACAACCAAGTTCTCGAAGATGAGCAGTTTACTTCCCAGTTTTCAGAAATGTACTGGCAGGGTGCAGACGGAAGTCGTGTCCTCGGTATTCTCTTTGCCAACTGGTACAGTAATGGAAATGAAATTCCAGTGGATAAAGACGAGGCCTTGACCTTCTGGAAACAAAAATTGGCAGACGTGCGTGACTACGCTTCGACCAACCAATGGTTGATGATGAACGGCTGTGACCACCAGCCTGTACAGCGAAATCTGAGTGAGGCCATTCGTGTGGCAAATGAACTTTTCCCAGATGTGACCTTTGTGCATAGTTCATTTGATGACTATGTGCAAGCAGTGGAAAGTGCACTTCCTGAACACCTATCAACGGTCACAGGTGAGTTAACCAGCCAGGAAACTGATGGTTGGTACACACTTGCTAATACATCATCTTCTCGTATCTACCTTAAACAAGCCTTCCAAGAAAACAGTAACTTGCTGGAACAAGTAGTGGAACCATTGACTGTTATCACTGGCGGACATAACCACAAGAATCAGCTGACCTATGCTTGGAAAGTCCTTCTACAAAATGCGCCCCATGATAGTATCTGTGGCTGTAGTATTGACGAAGTTCACCGCGAGATGGAGACACGTTTTGCTAAGGTTAACCAAGTCGGAAATTTTGTTAAGAGCAACCTTCTCAACGAGTGGAAGGGTAAAATTGCAACTCAGGAAGCTCAAAGCGACCATCTCTTTACGGTCATCAACACAGGCTTGCATGACAAGGTTGACACTGTCAGCACAGTGATTGATGTGGCGGTTTGTGATTTCAAGGAATTACACCCAACAGAAGGTTATAAGAAAATGGCAGCCTTGACCTTGCCAAGCTACCGTGTCGAAGACTTGGAAGGCCATGCTGTAGAAGCGAAAATCGAAGATCTGGGAGCTAACTTTGAGTACGATTTACCAAAAGACAAGTTCCGTCAAGCTCGTATTGCTCGTCAAGTGCGCGTGACAGTTCCTGTTCATCTAGCACCACTTTCTTGGACAACCTTCCAATTGCTCGAAGGAGAACAAGAACACCGTGACGGTATTTACCAAAATGGAGTGATTGATACGCCATTTGTAACGGTAAGTGTGGATGAAAACATCACAGTCTACGACAAGACAACTCATGAAGCTTATGAAGATGTTCTTCGTTTTGAAGACCGTGGTGACATTGGAAATGAGTACATCTATTTCCAACCAAAAGGAACAGAGCCTATCTACGCAGAACTCAAAGGCTGTGAAGTCTTGGAAAATACAGCTCGTTTTGCCAAGATTTTGCTCAAGCATGAATTGACAATTCCAGTAAGTGCAGACGAAAAACTGGATGCGGAACAAAGAGGAATCATCGAGTTTATGACGCGTGAAGCTGGGCGCTCAGAAGAATTGACAACCCTTCCTATGGAAACAGAGATGACCGTCTTTGTTGACAATCCACAAATTCGTTTCAAGACTCGCTTTACTAACACAGCCAAGGACCACCGTATCCGTCTCTTGGTTAAGACTCATAATACGCGTCCAAGCAATGATTCGGAAAGCATTTATGAGGTGGTGACACGACCAAACAAACCAGCTGCTTCTTGGGAAAATCCTGAAAATCCTCAACACCAACAAGCCTTCGTCAGTCTGTATGATGATGAAAAAGGGGTGACAGTGGCTAATAAAGGATTGCACGAGTATGAAATCCTTGGAGACGATACCATTGCCGTGACCATTCTTCGTGCCTCAGGTGAGTTAGGTGACTGGGGTTACTTCCCAACACCAGAGGCTCAGTGCTTGCGTGAGTTTGAAGTCGAGTTTGCACTTGAGTGCCACCAAGCAGGGGAACGCTTCTCAGCCTTCCGTCGTGCCAAAGCCTTCCAAACACCATTTACTAGTCTTCAGCTTACTAAACAAGAAGGAAGTGTTGCTACGACTGGTAGCCTCTTGAGTCATGCGGCACTTAGCTTACCACAAGTTTGCCCAACAGCCTTTAAAGTGGCGGAAAATGAAGAAGGATATGTACTCCGTTACTACAATATGAGTCAAGAAAATGTGCGTATATCAGAACACCAACAAACCATTCTTGACTTACTTGAGCGACCATATCCAGTTCATTCAGGACTATTGGCTCCACAAGAAATTCGCACAGAATTGATTAAAAAAGAAGACATTTAACAGTTTTAAAGTGTTTGATAACTAATACTATGAGATAGAAAGGAAGGGCGAAAGAGTAAGGATTAACTACTGATTCGCCCCTTTTTTGGTGAAAATATGATGATTGCAACCATTGATATTGGAGGAACTGGGATTAAGTTTGCCAGTCTGACTCCTGATGGAAAAATACTAGATAAGACAAGTACGCCGACGCCAGAAAACTTGGAGAATTTACTGACTTGGCTAGACAAATGCTTGGCAGAGAAAGATTATAAGGGCATTGCCATGAGCGTTCCAGGCGCGGTCAATCAAGAAACAGGTGTGATTGAGGGGATCAGTGCTGTGCCTTACATCCATGGCTTTTCTTGGTATGAAGCTCTTGCCCATCACAAGCTACCCGTCCATCTAGAAAATGATGCCAACTGTGTTGGACTTAGTGAACTGCTGGCTCACCCAGAGATTGAAAATGCAGCCTGTGTCGTGATTGGGACAGGAATCGGCGGTGCCATGATTATCAATGGCAAGCTTCACCGAGGTCGCCACGGCTTGGGAGGAGAGTTTGGCTACATGACAACCATTACACCAGCAGAAAAGCTCAATAACTGGTCGCAACTAGCATCTACAGGGAACATGGTTCGATACGTAATTGAAAAATCTGGTCAGACTGACTGGGATGGTCGCAAGATTTACCAAGAGGCTGCAGCTGGCAATGCTCTTTGCCAAGAAGCTATTTTGCGTATGAACCGTAATCTGGCTCAAGGCTTGCTCAATATCCAGTATCTGATCGATCCAGATGTCATTAGTCTGGGAGGATCTATCAGTCAAAATCCAGACTTTATCCAAGGTGTCAAAAAAGCTGTCGATGAATTTGTCGAAACCTACGAAGAATACACGGTCGCACCTGTTATCCAAGCTTGCACCTATCATGCAGATGCCAATCTCTATGGTGCCCTTGTCAACTGGCTGCAGGAGGAAAATCAATGGTAATTTTTACAGGACTTAGTCCCAAACAAACTCAGGCAATCGACTTGCTGACAAAGCATATCTCTTTACCAGATGTGGAAATTGCAGTCGCTCAGTCTGACCAAGCCTCTATCTCTATCAAGGGTGAGGGAGGCCACTATCAACTGACTTATCGCAAACCTCACCAACTTTACCGCGCCTTGTCTTTATTAGCAACAGCTCTAGTAGAAGGTGATAAGGTAGAGATTGAAGAACAGGCTGCTTACGAAGAGCTGGCCTACATGGCAGACTGTTCGCGAAATGCAGTGCTAAATGTCGCTTCTGCCAAACAGATGATTGAGGTCTTGGCTCTCATGGGCTACTCAACCTTTGAGCTTTACATGGAAGATACTTATCAGATTGAGGGGCAACCTTACTTTGGTTATTTCCGTGGTGCCTACTCGGCTGAGGAGTTGCAGGAAATAGAAGCCTACGCCCAGCAGTTTGACATGACCTTTGTGCCTTGCATCCAGACCTTGGCTCATTTGTCGGCCTTCGTTAAATGGGGTGTCAAAGAAGTGCAAGAACTCCGTGATGTAGAGGACATTCTCCTTATCGGTGAAGAAAAAGTTTATGATTTGATTGACGGGATGTTTGCCACTCTGTCTAAACTGCAGACACGCAAGGTCAATATTGGGATGGACGAAGCTCACTTGGTTGGTTTGGGGCGCTACCTCATTTTGAACGGTGTTGTGGACCGTAGTCTCCTCATGTGCCAACACTTGGAGCGTGTGTTGGATATTGCAGACAAGTATGGTTTCCACTGCCAAATGTGGAGTGACATGTTCTTCAAACTCATGTCAGCAGATGGCCAGTACGACCGCGATGTGGAAATTCCTGAGGAAACTCGTGTCTACCTAGACCGTCTCAAAGATCGTGTAACCTTGGTTTATTGGGATTATTACCAAGATAGCGAAGAAAAGTACAATCGTAATTTCTGCAATCACCACAAGATTAGCCAAGATATCGCCTTTGCAGGTGGTGCTTGGAAGTGGATTGGTTTTACCCCACACAACCATTTCAGCCGTCTAGTGGCTATCGAGGCCAATAAAGCCTGTCGTGCTAATCAGATCAAAGAAGTCATCGTAACTGGTTGGGGGGACAATGGTGGCGAGACAGCCCAGTTTTCTATCCTACCCAGCTTGCAAATCTGGGCAGAACTCTGCTACCGCAATGACCTAGACCGTTTGTCTGCACACTTCAAGACCAATACGGGTCTATCAGTTGAGGACTTTATGCAGATTGACCTTGCCAATCTCTTGCCAGACCTACCAGGCAATCTCAGCGGGATCAATCCCAACCGCTATGTCTTTTATCAGGATGTTCTTTGTCCGATTCTTGACAGGCACGTGACACCTGAACAGGACAAACCGCACTTCGCTCAAGCAGCTGAGACGCTTGCTGAAATCAAAGAAAAAGCAGGAAATTATGCTTATCTCTTTGAAACTCAGGCCCAGTTGAACCAGATTTTAAGCAGTAAAGTGGATGTGGGACGACGCATCCGTCAGGCCTACCAAACAAACGATAAAGAAAGTCTGCAAGAAATCGCCAGACAAGAATTACCAAAACTCAGAAGCGAGATTGAAAACTTCCATGCTCTCTTTAGCCACCAATGGCTGAAAGAAAACAAGGTCTTTGGTTTAGATACGGTCGATATCCGTATGGGCGGACTCTTGCAACGTATCAAACGAGCAGAAAGCCGTATAGAGGCTTATCTGGCAGGTCAGATTGACCGCATCGACGAGCTAGAAGTTGAAATCCTACCATTTACTGACTTCTACGCAGACAAGGATTTCGCAGCAACTACAGCCAACCAGTGGCACACTATTGCGACCGCATCGACGATTTATACGACTTAATACTCTTCGAAAATCTCTTCAAACCACGTCAGCTTCGCCTTGCCGTATAGATGTTACTGACTTCGTCAGTTTTATCTGCAACCTCAAAGCAGTGCTTTGAGCAGCTTGCGGCTAGCTTCCTAGTTTGCTCTTTGATTTTCATTGAGTATAAAAACAAGAACAGTGTCCCTTGTTCAGAGTGTTTCTCGTGAAACCTATTTCTTATAAAAAACTTCTCCACAAAAAATAATTTGTGGAGTTTTTTCTATAATTAGTAGTTTAACCTAGCCTTCAAATAGGAGTATACTAATAATGTAATCGTTATCAAACCTAAAAATTCGATGAAATCAGTTTTTAGGAATAAAAAGGGAGGAAATTATGAAAAAGTTTTCAAAGACCTTAAGAGATAACTGGATCTTTCTCTTGATGGTTTTACCAGGGGCACTCTGGTTGATTCTATTCTTTTACATTCCAGTATTTGGGAATGTGGTCGCCTTTAAAGACTACCATATGACCAGTAATGGTTTCATAGATAGTATTGTGAATAGTAAATGGGTCGGGTTAGATAATTTCAGATTCTTGTTTAGTTCAAAAGATGCCTTTATCATCACTCGTAATACCGTTCTTTACAATCTCGGCTTTATCTTTATCGGTTTGATTGTATCAGTAGGGATTGCCATCATCCTCAGCGAGCTTCGCTCTAAGAGAATGGTTAAGATTTTCCAAACGTCTATGTTGTTCCCTTACTTCTTGTCATGGGTTATCATCAGTTTCTTTACAGATGCCTTCCTAAACATTGACAAAGGGGTCTTCAACCATTTCCTAACATCCATTGGCATGAAGGAAGTCAACTTCTATGCTGACTTAGGCATTTGGCCATATCTTCTCCTTTTCCTAGGTATTTGGAAAGGCTTTGGATATAGCAGTGTCATGTACTATGCGACGATCATGGGAATTGACCCAACCTACTACGAAGCAGCAACAGTGGACGGGGCTAGCAAGTGGCAACGTATTCGTAACGTAACCATTCCTCAGTTGACTCCACTTGTGACAGTTTTGACTATCCTTGCAGTCGGAAATATCTTCCGTGCAGACTTTGGTCTCTTCTATCAAATCCCACACAATGCTGGTCAGCTTTACAATGTAACCAACGTTTTGGACGTATATGTCTTTAATGGTTTGACTCAGACAGCAGATATCGGTATGGCTTCAGCAGCCGGTCTTTACCAATCAGTAGTCGGTTTGATTCTGGTTATCCTATCAAACTTGCTTGCAAGACGAGTCGATCCAAACTCAGCTTTGTTCTAGAAAGGAGGAGAATATGGCAGAAAAGAAAATTAAAAAAGAAAAAATCGATAATGTCGGCATTCACTCCTTCAGTAAGAAAGCAGATATCTTCTTTAGTATCATCTCTGGTTTGATCGCTCTTTCTTGTATCTTGCCCTTTATCTTCGTTATCATCATTTCGGTGACAGATGAAAAGAGCATCCTCCAGTATGGATATAGCTTTTTCCCTTCGAAGTTCGGTATAGATGGATTCCAGTTCCTAGCTCAGTTTAAAGATAAGATCCTCCAAGCGCTCTTTATCTCAGTTTTTGTAACTGTAGTCGGAACAGTGACCAACGTCTTCATTACAACCACTTATGCCTACGCCATCTCACGGACAACCTTTAAGTACCGCAGATTCTTTACGATCTTCGCTCTTCTTAGTATGTTGTTCAATGCTGGTTTGGTACCAGGCTATATCGTGGTCACTCGACTGCTTCAACTGGGTGATACCGTTTGGGCCTTGATTGTTCCAATGCTCCTCTCACCATTCAACATCATCTTGATGCGTTCCTTCTTCAAGAAGACCATTCCAGAAGCCATTCTAGAATCTGCTCGTATCGATGGTGCCAGTGAAGCCCGGATCTTCTTCCAAATCTGTTTGCCATTGTCACTACCAGGTATCGCAACCATTACGCTTTTGACAGCTCTTGGTTTCTGGAACGACTGGTTCAACGCCCTTCTTTATATCAAGAGTGACAACTTGTATCCATTGCAATATTTGCTCATGCAAATCCAACAAAATATGGACTACATTGCAAAAGCAGTCGGCCTATCTGGCCAACTGGGAGTTGCTCTACCAAAAGAAACAGGTCGTATGGCCATGGTTGTTGTTGCAACCCTTCCAATCGCGATTCTGTATCCATTCTTCCAACGCTACTTTGTTAAAGGGTTGACGATCGGTGGTGTCAAAGAATAGCACTTGCTGAGAAACACCGTTTCTCCCTTCCTAACTTCATCATAGTGACTGAAGTTAAAATCATTAAATCGTTTATAAGTTTAAAAATAAAAAAAGGAGTTTTTATCATGAAAAACTGGAAAAAATATGCTTTTGCATCTGCTAGCGTAGTCGCTTTGGCTGCTGGTCTTGCTGCTTGTGGAAACCTTACAGGTAACAACAAAAAAGCTGCAGATACTACTTCAGGTGAAAAACCTGTAATCAAAATGTACCAAATCGGTGACAAACCAGACAACTTGGATGAATTGCTAGAAAATGCAAACAAAATCATCGAAGAAAAAGTCGGTGCTAAATTGGATATCCAATACCTTGGATGGGGTGACTATGATAAGAAAATGTCTGTTATCACATCATCTGGTGAAAACTATGATATCGCATTTGCATCTAACTATGTCGTAAATGCTCAAAAAGGTGCTTATGCTGACTTGACAGAATTGTATAAAAAAGAAGGAGCAGAGCTTTACAAAGCACTTGACCCAGCTTACATCAAAGGGAACACTGTAAACGGTAAGATCTATGCAGTACCAGTTGCAGCTAACGTTGCATCATCTCAAAACTTTGCCTTCAACGGAACTCTTCTTGCTAAATACGGTATCGATATTTCAGGTGTCACTTCATACGAAACACTTGAACCAGTCTTGAAACAAATTAAAGAAAAAGCTCCAGACGTAGTACCATTTGCGGTTACGAAGAACTTTATCCCATCTGATAACTTTGACTACCCAGTACCAAACGGACTTCCATTTGTTATCGACCTTGAAGGAGACACTACTAAGATTGTAAACCGTTACGAAGTGCCTCGTTTCAAAGAACACTTGAAGACTCTTCACAAATTCTATGAAGCTGGATACATTCCAAAAGACGTAGCAACAAGCGACACTTCATTTGACCTTCAACAAGATACTTGGTTCGTTCGTGAAGAAACAGTAGGACCAGCTGACTATGGTAACAGCTTGCTCTCACGTGTTGCGAACAAAGACATTCAAATCAAACCAATCACTAACTTTATCAAGAAAAACCAAACAACACAAGTTGCTAACTTTGTCATTTCAAACAACTCTAAGAACAAAGGAAAATCAATGGAAGTGTTGAACCTCTTGAACACGAACCCAGAACTCTTGAACGGTCTTGTTTACGGTCCAGAAGGCAAGAACTGGGAAAAAATTGAAGGTAAAGAAAACCGTGTACGCGTCCTTGATGGCTACAAAGGAAATACTCACATGGGTGGATGGAACACTGGTAACAACTGGATCCTTTACATCAACGAAAACGTTACAGACCAACAAATTGCAGATTCTAAGAAACAATTGGCAGAAGCTAAAGAATCTCCAGCACTTGGATTCATCTTTAACACTGACAATGTGAAATCTGAAATCTCAGCAATTTCTAACACAATGCAACAATTCGATACAGCTATCAACACTGGTACTGTAGACCCAGATAAAGCTATTCCAGAATTGATGGAAAAATTGAAATCTGAAGGTGCCTATGAAAAAGTGTTGAACGAAATGCAAAAACAATACGACGAATTCTTGAAAAACAAAAAATCATAAGAACGATTGATTTCGTGTATTCATTCCTAATTCCTAAAAATGTGATCACTGCCTTCCTTAGTTCTCTAAGGGAGGTAGTGATTTTTAGGATGTAAACATGAAAAGAGTGGTTCTGAGGGTTTATGCGATGTGATACACATACATCTATAGGGGATTTATTATGAAAAAATATCGTCTTCTTTTCAAAATGAGTGCTGTCTTCTCTTACCTATTTTTCGTATTTGGCCTTTCTCAGCTGACGCTTATTGTCCAAAACTATTGGCAATTTTCTTCCCAGATTGGCAATTTCTTCTGGATTCAAAATATCTTGAGTTTGCTATTTATCGGAGTCATGATTTGGATTCTGGTTAAGACAGGGCACGGTTATCTCTTTCGCATTCCAAGAGAAAAATGGCTTTGGTATTCGATTTTGACAGTATTAGTGGTAGTGCTCCAGATCTTTTTTAACGTTCAGACAGCTAAACATGTTCAGTCAACTGCGGAAGGTTGGGCTGTATTGATTGGTTTTAGTGGGACTAACTTTGCAGAGCTAAGTATCTATATAGCCCTGTTCTTTCTGGTTCCACTGATGGAAGAGTTAATCTATAGAGGATTACTGCAACACGCCTTTTTTAAAGATTCGCGATTTGGTCTTGATTTGCTTCTTCCTTCTATTTTATTTGCTCTCCCTCATTTTTCAAGCCTGCCTAGTCTGTTAGATATCTTCGTCTTTGCAACACTTGGAATCATCTTTGCTGGTTTGACCCGTTATACCAAGAGCATTTATCCATCCTATGCGGTGCATGTGATCAATAATATTGTAGCGACCTTGCCATTTTTGCTGACTTTTTTACATAGGGTCTTTGGGTAAAATGTTAGCATGAGAGTTAGGAATTATAGTGTTTCAATTTATAAGCGAATTTTAGGAGAAAAATGAGAATGACACCATTAAAATGGTTCGCTGGAGGTAGAGAAAGGCGTTGTGAAGCGATGACCATCATTGATCATCTATTGGAAGATATAAAGGCTGCGCCTCAACTTACTCCCTTGAAAAATCAGTTAGTGATTTATAAAAAACGATTAAAGGACGATGGGACTTCTACTCCGTTTATATTGAATCAAATGAATGTTGATGTCTCACGTGTGTTGATTGATAACAAGCTAAGTTTGTCAGAAAGTCAAGCTAAGCAAATCAAAAAATTGAGAGAATTATCTGCGATTCGCTATGGTTACTGATGAAGTGCAGTGGCAGGTCTCTCTATACAATTTCCGGTCAAATAAATTGCATTCGTTTTCCCAAGTGGGTATACTAGTATAGTTGAATGAAAAATTCTGAAAATTTAAGAATAGAAAAGAGAACAAATCTTATGGCAAAAGATATTCGTGTCTTACTTTACTACCTTTATACTCCAATTGAAAACGCAGAGCAATTTGCGGCAGATCACTTGGCTTTCTGTAAATCAATCGGTCTCAAAGGCCGTATCCTCGTCGCTGACGAGGGAATTAACGGAACCGTTTCAGGTGACTACGAAACAACTCAAAAATACATGGACTACGTTCACAGCCTCCCAGGCATGGAAGACCTCTGGTTCAAGATTGACGAAGAAAATGAACAAGCTTTCAAGAAGATGTTTGTTCGCTACAAGAAAGAAATTGTTCACCTTGGTTTGGAAGACAACGACTTTGACAACGACATCAACCCACTTGAGACAACAGGTGCATACTTGTCTCCAAAAGAGTTTAAAGAAGCCCTTCTTGACGAAGATACAGTGGTCCTTGACACACGTAACGATTATGAGTACGACCTAGGACACTTCCGTGGGGCTATCCGGCCAGACATCCGCAACTTCCGTGAGTTGCCACAATGGGTTCGTGACAACAAGGAAAAATTCATGGACAAGCGTGTCGTGGTTTACTGTACAGGTGGGGTTCGCTGTGAGAAATTCTCAGGCTGGATGGTCCGTGAAGGCTACAAAGATGTCGGCCAATTGCACGGAGGAATCGCAACTTACGGTAAAGATCCAGAAATTCAAGGTGAGCTTTGGGATGGGAAAATGTACGTCTTTGACGAGCGTATCGCAGTCGATGTCAACCATGTTAACCCAACCATCGTAGGGAAAGACTGGTTTGATGGAACACCATGTGAACGTTATGTCAACTGTGGAAATCCCTTCTGTAACCGTCGTATCCTAACATCAGAAGAAAATGAAGACAAGTATCTCCGTGGATGCTCACACGAGTGCCGTGTTCACCCACGAAACCGCTATGTTTCAGAAAATGAATTGACACAAGCAGAAGTAATCGAGCATCTAGCTGTAATCGGTGAAAGCTTGGATCAAGTCGCTACAGTATAAAGCAAACAGCCCTCAGGGGCTGTTTTTCTATGCTTTTTATCTAAAAATCTAAAATTTGTTTCTGTATCTTTCAGGAAAATAGGGTATACTATATGTAAACGATTTCAAAGGAGGCCGGTTATGGCGAAAACATTTTTTATCCCAAATAAAGAAAGCATTCTAGGACAACAGGAGGTCTTGACTGCCAAGTCCATCTTGTCCTTGGTGGAGGGTTTGGAGTCGCATAGCTATGATGCGGTCTATCTCCGTCAGCCACTCAATCGTCTCGAGTATATCGAGTGTGGGATTGTAGCTCAGTCGCAATTTCTCTTCAAGGTGAACTATGCGGATAGTCGAAAAGGCTATCAAGTGGTGATTCCAGGCTTCCTTACCAGAGCAGACTGGGAGATTGTAGAAGCTCTCCTCCAAGCCCTATCGAGCAAGTTGGGGCAAGTGGTAGAAGGGATAGAAGGATTTGACTTTGAAACCTATTTCCGACAAACAGTTCAGAATTATCTAGCTGACAAAGCGGCTCGTCTAGTATACTGCCAAGGGCTCTTGTCCCCTATCTATCTCAACAAGGAATACCTCGAGAGCTTTTTGGCTGAGGATGGATTGGCACGTTTTGAAGAGCTAGTCAAGAAGGTTCAAGGCTCTGATGCCTATCTTGCCAGTGTGAAATTTTACCCAGACGCTCAAGGAAAGGTGCATGGTATCTACCACCTAGCCCAGGGAGTCAAGACAATTTTGCCAAAGGAACCCTTTGTACCAGCTCCTTATACCGAGCAGCTGGCAGGCAAGGAACTTGTTTGGGAGATTGACCTAGTGACGATTTCTGGTGATGGTTCAAAAGTCGAAGACTACGAAGCAATCGCTCGCTTGGACTATGCAAGATTTCTAGAGTCACTACCAAAAGCATTTTACCACCAACTAGATGCCAATCAATTAGAAGTACAACCCATCCTAGGACAAGATTTTGAAGGATTGGCAAGTATCGAGTAGACATTGTTCAAAAAAGAGTAAGCATAAAAATCCCTGTCATTAACAAATGGCAGGGATTTTGGTTAAAAGAAGGTCAAGATGCGAAGGTAGTCAACTGTCAGCGCGAGCTCTGCAATGAAGAAGGGTAAGAGAATAGCTCCATCAAGTAAGACAGCTAGCAAGAAACGATAGAATGGGTCAAGGCTACTGGTCTTACTTGGCTTGCTAATCACAAAGAGATTTCCAAGGGCAAAGATGGCCATGCTTAGAAGAGTGAGGATGCCAGCAAATCGTAAGCCACCAAAGAGTGCAAAGAAACTTGCTAGAGCTGTTAGGACAAGTGGGATAGCAAAGAGTCTGCTATACCGATCAAAGGCTTCTTGAAAAGTGAAGTCGCTCTTCTGGTCCAGTACACGTCGGACAGTAAAGCCTCCCAAAATGATGGAAAAGTAAAATAGAGCGCTAGCGACCAAGATAGAAAGTCCAGCAAAGAGATCTAAAGGTGGGAGCTGGTTAGGAGAGCTATTAGCCATAGAAATCATATAGCCATAGTAGAGGCGTTTGATATGATAGATACTAAAGAAAAGGTTGAACGAGGACAGCAGGGTGAGCAGGGCAAAGACACTGTAACGATGCTTTTGGTCCGTAGTCTTGCTAGCAGTTGGTTCTTGGATAGCATCCAGCAGCCAAGTCCAAAATAGTGCGATTTCTTCTTTTAATCGGGCAGTTTTACGAGGGTCAATATCTGGGATATAGGGGCTTTCTAAAGCTTTGCTGAGGATACTTTTCTCTTTTGCAGGGTTTTCTTGCTTGTGCTCCTCTTCAGCTTTCCCTTGTCCCTCTTCCTTGGTTTGGGCTTCCTCAATCATTTCGGGAGCTTCCTCCTCATGTATTTCCAACTCTTTAGGTGAGACAGAAGTTTCTTCGCTTACTTGTGGTTCATCTTCCACAGTTTCCGAAGTCTCTGGCTCGTTGGGCTGGATTTCTGATTTTGTCTGAGGTGATTTCTTCTCAAGATCGGCACTTTCAAACCATTCTTGTGTCATGGTGGAACCTCCTTTTTTATGGTCGTTTTCTATCTTTAGACTAGCAGATGAAAGCGTTTTTGTCAATGGTTTCTAGATGGAGCAGAATGCTCCTCTTTAGGTAGGTAGATATCCTGGTTGGCTTTTGCAATGAGTAAATCCTTGATATCTGCTTTTTCGGTTTTATAAGGGTTGGCAAGTACATTCTCTTTTTGTCCACGATGTTCTTCTTTGGGTTGACGATAGATACCACCATGCTGAGAAGAAATTTCTAGATTGATACGGTCAGTCTCTTTCTGGGAGAGAATGAGTGTTAGAGTGGAATGGGCCTCTAGCTCAACCTTACCGTGAACATGAATATTTTCAGCATAGATGTGTCCCCCCTCCGTCTTGACCTGGCTATCTGTCAATTCTGTATCAAAAATATTGATAATACTAGGTGTCGTTAGTGTACTGTTCTTGATGGAGCTTTCTGTTATTCTTAAGTGGTAGCCTTTTGTTTTGATTGTCGCATTTTCAAGGGTGGCTTGACGGATGGAGGTCTGTCCACGATTGACTGAGACGGTGATGGCTTGCAACCTTCTTCCTTTAGGTAGGGAGAGAATAACTTCATTAAAACGGTTGGAATAGCTGCTGGCGATATGAAGTAGGCCTTCGATTCCTGAACCGAGAAAACGATGTTGGGAGGCTTGTTTGTCAGTGACGCTCAGTGTTTTGTCACTCATGCCAGTAGTCAGATCGTGACGACCAGACACGGAAGGATGATAGGTGATATGGATCTTGTCATCTACAGATTCTGTGATGGTTAGGCTGTGTTCCTCAAGGGTCAAATCAAGTTTTTCCACCTCACTTCCAAAGGTCACTTCTTCGATACGACTGTCATAGACGGGGTCTTTTGACATGGCAAGCAAACTTTGAATACCATTGGACTGGGCGCCTACAATGATCATGATAAAACCAAGGATTGTAGAAACCACACCAAAAATGAGAAATCCTTTCGTCAATTTACGCATGTCTGTCACCTCTCTTTCCTTTTTTAAGAATCCATTGCACCAAGCGGACGATTAGGAGGCCAAAGAAACGGGCTACATAGGAGATACCCAGTAGAACAAGAGAAGAAGCACCAATGGAAAGCAAACCAGCCCCAAAAATCAAGATAAAGGCAGATTTGGCTTCGACTAGGACGCTAAAGCTCTCTACGATAAAAAGTCCACCTAGCATTATACCCGTTACAGAGACGGTAAAGAATGCTAAAATGACGGAGACGGCTGCGATAATAATACCGATGATGGCCATGAGGATGCCGATCCCGACCGGAATTCCGATAGGAGCTACTAGAAGAGCCAGGAGGGCAATGTGTAGCAGTTGGCGATCATTCTTTTGAGCAGGGGCTTCATTGACTTTTTTGTCGAGGAGGTTAGAGAGGACATCATGAGCCGCTTCTTTTGGTGTTCCTAGACTAGCAATGAGTTCTTCTTCGCCCTCTGGACCTGCATCGTCAAATAGTTCCTTAAAGTAGTCCATAGCTTCAATGCGGTCAGCTTCAGGTAGTTTATGGAGATAGGTTTCTAACTGAGTCAGATAGTCAGTTCTTGTCATGGCGGATACTCCCTTCTATGATGCCGTTGACGGTGTCGGTATAGAGCGTCCACTCTTCCTTTAGAGTAACGAGCTGCTCTACGCCCCGATTGGTCAAGGAGTAGTATTTGCGCATACGCCCCTGAAACTCTCTAGAGTAGGTGGTCAGAAAGCCACTGGCTTCCAATTTTTTGAGAATGGGATAGAGCGTAGATTCTTTGATATTGGCGATGAGCTTAATGGTTTGACTAATCTCATAACCATAAGAATCCCCCTGCTCCAGTACAGCCAAGATGAGAAACTCGATCAAGGCAGAGGATGTTGGGAAGTACATGGGAAACCTCCTTTATATTATATAAAAATTTTATATATACTCTTTTCAAATATATTGTATCTCAAGTTGAAAGCCCTGTCAAGAAATATGTGTAAAAATTTTACATATAAAAAACTCCTAGTAAAAACTAGAAGTTTAGAGGATGTTATCAGCCCGATCGACCATAAAGAGTGAGATGGTCATGATGATATCGATGGCTAGAAGGGCAAGGACAGCTGGGATCCAAGATTGGAAAAGCTCAAAACTATAACCAAACAAGGTAGGTCCAAAAGCAGCTAAGATGTAGCCCCCTGTTTGCGCTAGTCCTGATAGCTGAGCAGTCTTTTCAGGAGAACTGGTTTTAAGAGAAAAACAAACCATGAGGTAGGGGAAGAGGGCACTGCAGGCCGTTCCAATCAAGAGATGGACGACTAACCAGTAGAGGAAATTATTTGTTGGATACAAGAGCATGGCAATTCCTGTCATCCCAGAGAAGGAAATGATTGCCAGCATGATTCGACGGTGACCATCTGACAGACGAGTCGTTAGACTTGGAACAGTCATCGAAAAAGGAATGCTGATCAGTGAGAAGATAGAAGCCAGAAGAGCCGCATCACTATTAGAAAGACCAGCACTAACAGCCATAGTTGGCAACCAGGTCATACTTGTATAAAAGAGCAAGGACTGAAGTCCGCCAAAGATAATGATAGCCCAGACATCTTTACTTTTTAGAATATTCTCTTTGACTTGCTTTTCTTTTTGGCTTTCTAGGTGGTGGTTGTGGTGATGATTTGGTAACCAGACTAGCAGAGTGACCAGACAGAGAAAGCTGAGAACGAGGATGAGTCCCTTCCAAGAACTAGCTTGGGTGATAGGGACCGAAAGATAAGAAGCGATGGCTGTCGAAATTCCCATGGCAGTGACATAGAGCGTTGTTAGGAAACTAATCTTTTGAGGCTGATTTGCCTGGATCATACTTGGGAGGAGTACATTGAAGATCGCAATGCTCGCTCCGACAATTAGGGTTCCTAGATAGAGAAGGGGAAGATTGAGAATCCGAATGACAGAGCCAACAGTTAAGAGGAGGAGACAGTAAGTAAAGAGATGTTCTAGTCCGATTTTTTGTGCCAAGCGGCTTGCAAAAGCAGAGAAAAGAGCAAACATCAAGAGAGGGAGACTGGTTAAAATCCCAAGAGAGCTAACCTCCACTCCTAGTCCCTGAGCGATATCTCCTAAAATGGTTGGAAGAGCAGTAAAAGGAGAGCGTAAAACAGTCCCGATTAAGACAATTCCTAGAACAAAAAAGAGTGATTGTTTTTTCATAAAAACCTCGATAGGATGATTTTAATAACAGCTTATTTTAAGGTTTTTTCCTTATAATGTCAAGTAATGACAGCCAAGACAGTTCAATCAATGGAAGTGAAAATAAAGTGAAAAGAGACAGATTTCTTTACTAGAATTTTCCTTGATTTGATATAAAAATAGGAAACTAGGAGAATTTGTGATAAAATAGTGGAAGGAAATCTATACATTGGAGAAAAACTGTGCCTGAAAAGCAAAAAATCAGCGTCTTGATGTCGGTCTATGTAAAGGAAAATCCGACGTTTTTAAGAGATGCTATCAAAAGTGTTCAAAACCAGACCTTGAAACCGAGCGAACTTGTTCTTGTTGAGGACGGGCCGCTCACACCCGAACTCTATCAGGTGCTAGATGAAGTGGAAGCTCAGTCAGACATTCCAGTTAAACGGTGCCCCTTAGAACAAAACCAAGGTTTAGGCTTGGCTCTTCGATACGGTGTTTTACAGTGCCAGTATGACATTATTGCCCGCATGGATACGGATGATTTAGCCGTTCCGGATCGTTTTGAGAAACAGCTTCAGCTAATGGAGAAAGAAGATCTCGATCTCTTAGGCGGACATATCGCAGAGTTCATTGACAATCCAGATGAGATTGTGTCTTATCGTCGTGTTCCAACTCAGCATGCAGACATTGTGGCTTATCAGAGAATGAGAAGCGCCTTTAACCATATGACCGTGATGTTCAAAAAGGACATGATCCTCAAAGCGGGCAACTATGAAGATGGCCTTTACATGGAGGATGACCTCCTTTGGCTCAATATGATTGCTGCAGGTGCCAAGACTGGGAACCTAGATCAAATCTTGTGTAAGGTTCGTGTCGGTGCAGGGATGTTTGAGCGTCGAGGTGGCTTGCGTTACCTTAAACTCTATCGTCAAGCTCGCCAACGGATGCTTGAGCGAGGGCAAATTTCTTACATGGAATATGCTAAAAGTGTAGCCATTCAGGCAATTGTTGCACTTTGTCCAGGCTTTGTACGTCAGTTTATCTTCGTCAAACTTTTAAGAAAGAGAAAGTAAGCCCCGATAGACTGAATGATTTAGGCTATCATAACAACAGTATCATCTGACTCTTTTAAGGGGGAGTAAATTCCTATGAATAAAAAACTAACAGATTATGTGATTGATCTGGTTGAAATTTTAAATAAACAGCAAAAACAAGTGTTTTGGGGGATATTCGATATTCTGAGTATGGTGGTTTCCATCATCGTATCTTATATCTTGTTTTATGGCCTTATAAATCCTGCGCCTGTGGATTATGTAATCTACACTCTTTTAGCCTTCCTCCTTTATCAAATCATGATTGCATTTTGGGGGCTAAATGCTAGTATCAGTCGTTATAGCAAGATTACGGATTTCATGAAAATCTTTTTCGGAGTGATGCTCAGCAGTGTTCTTTCTTATGGAATCTGCTATGCCTTCCTTCCATTGTTTTCTATCCGTTTCATCGTACTCTTCATTTTGTTGAGTACCTTCCTCATCTTGCTTCCTCGTATCACTTGGCAGTTGATTTATTCTAAACGTAAAAAAGGTAGTGGAGATGGAGAACACCGTCGGACCTTCTTGATTGGTGCTGGTGATGGTGGTGCCCTCTTTATGAACAGCTACCAACATCCAACTAGCGACCTTGAGCTAGTGGGGATTTTGGATAACGATGAAAAGAAAAAGGGACAAAAACTAGGTGGAATCCCAGTTTTGGGCTCTTATGATAATCTGCCTGAATTAGCTAAACGTCACCAAATCGAGCGTGTTATCGTAGCGATCCCTTCGCTTGACCCATCAGAGTACGAACGCATCTTGCAGATGTGTAATAAGCTAGGCGTCAAATGTTACAAGATGCCTAAGGTTGAGACAGTCGTTCAAGGACTCCATCAATCAGGCAGTGGCTTCCAGAAAATTGATATCACAGACCTTTTGGGCCGTCAGGAAATTCGTCTTGACGAATCGCGTCTGGGTACTGAGATTACAGGCAAGACCATCCTGGTGACAGGGGCAGGTGGTTCGATTGGTTCAGAGATTTGTCGTCAGGTTAGTCGCTTTAATCCAGAGCGTATTGTCTTGCTTGGACATGGTGAAAACTCAATCTATCTCGTTTATCATGAATTGATCCGTACGTTCCAAGGGATTGATTATGTTCCTGTTATTGCAGATATTCAGGACTATGACCGTCTCTTGCAGGTGTTTGAGCAGTACAAACCAGCTATCGTTTACCATGCTGCAGCCCACAAACACGTTCCAATGATGGAGCGCAATCCAAAAGAAGCCTTCAAGAACAATATCCTCGGGACTTACAATGTTGCTAAGGCTGTTGATGAGGCCAAAGTGCCTAAGATGGTCATGATTTCGACTGACAAGGCGGTCAATCCACCCAATGTTATGGGTGCCACTAAGCGCGTGGCAGAATTGATTGTCACTGGTTTTAACCAACGTAGCAAATCAACCTACTGTGCAGTCCGTTTTGGAAATGTTCTGGGTAGTCGTGGTAGCGTGATTCCTGTCTTTGAACGTCAGATTGCTGAAGGCGGTCCTGTAACAGTAACAGACTTCCGAATGACACGTTACTTTATGACCATTCCAGAGGCTAGCCGTCTAGTAATCCATGCTGGGGCTTATGCCAAGGACGGAGAAGTCTTTATCCTCGATATGGGTAAACCAGTTAAGATCTATGACTTGGCTAAGAAAATGGTCCTTCTAAGCGGGCACACAGAAAGTGAAATTCCAATCGTTGAGGTCGGTATCCGCCCAGGGGAAAAACTCTATGAAGAACTCTTGGTTTCGACCGAATTGGTTGATAACCAAGTCATGGACAAGATTTTCGTTGGTAAGGTAAATGTCATGCCGCTAGAAGCCATCGATCAAAAGATTGAAGAGTTCCGTTCACTCAGCGGAGATGAGCTCAAAGAAGCGATTATTTCCTTTGCGAATGAGACAACTCATGCTGAGTAAGAGTGTCTAACAAATTAATTATAAATAAAAGGCCAAGGTTCTGTTTGTACAGGACCTTGGCCTTTTTACTCTGTAATTTCAAATTGTTGTATTATTTATAGTTGCTTAATGATATCGTCAATGGTACGGGCAATCCAGTCAGGCTGATAGCTGAGTAAATCAGCTTCTTCTCCAAATCCCCAAGTAACAGCAAACTTTTTAATGCCAGTTTCTTGGGCTCCAATCATATCAAACTTGCTATCCCCAATGATGAGGACTTGGTCTGCAGGGAGTTGATGCGTTTGCAAGGCGTAACGGATGACATCCGCTTTATGTGGCGTTTCAGGACTAGAGCCGTAAATGCCATCAAAGAAATGATGGATTCCCAGATTTTTAGTCATATCATGAGCAGTAGGAGTATTCTTTGTTGTAGTGATGTAGAGAGGGTAGTTTTGAGAAAGCTCTTGAAGCAATTCTGTTATTCGGGGGAAGAGTTGGGCTTCGTGGATTCCTTTTTCCTTGTAGTAAGAGCGGTATATCTGCACAGCTTCTGAGATTTGTTCCTTGGGAAGGCATGTTGCAAAACTACTTTCAAGTGGTGGCCCCATGAAACCACGAATGGTTTTGGCATCAGGGCTTGGAACTCCTAGCTCTTTAAAGGTATGGGTAAAGGCATTGTGGATCCCGATGGAACTGTCAACCAGGGTTCCGTCCAGATCAAAAAAGATTGCTGAGATAGAGGGCATAGTTTCTCCTAATAGATATAGATAAGCTTATTCTCCGAAGATTTCTTTTTGTAGGCGACGACCAGTAGGTGTAGCGGCAAGTCCACCCTCAGCTGTTTCACGAAAGGCAGTTGGGAGGCTCGATCCGACTTGGTACATGGCATCGATGACTTCGTCAACAGGGATCTTAGACTCGATACCTGCCAAAGCCATATCAGCCGCGATAAAGGCAAAGCTGGCTCCCATGGCATTGCGTTTGACACAGGGAACTTCAACCAAACCAGCGACGGGATCGCAGATAAGGCCTAGCATATTTTTAATGACAAAGGCAATGGCTTGGCTAGCCTGATAGGGGCTTCCACCTGCAGCCAAGGTCAAGGCTGCGGCACTCATGGCAGAGGCAGAGCCAACTTCGGCCTGACAGCCACCTTCAGCACCTGAGATAGAGGCATTGTTTGCGATAACTAATCCAAAGGCACCCGCAGCAAATAGGAAATCCAGCTGTTCTTCGTGGCTAAGGTCTAGTTTTTGGATAGCAGCAGTGAGAACGGCTGGCAAACAACCAGCACTTCCTGCGGTTGGGGTGGCGCAGACCAATCCCATCTTCGCATTGTGTTCATTGACCGCGATGGCATTACGGGCTGCTGATAGGATGGTAAAGTCAGATAAGGCCTTGCCACTTTTGAGATGGCGGTCTAGTTTGGCCGCGTCTCCACCCGTTAGGCCACTACGGGATTTGTTTTCACTGAGACCGAGCTCGACAGAGGCTTTCATGACTTCTAGATTGCGTTCCATGAGAAGGAGAACTTCAGGCCGTTCTCGACCGGTTAATTGATATTCGGTCGCAATCATGAGTTCTGCGACATTTCCTTGGAAGTCTAGATCTGCTTGCTCAACCAATTCTTTGATAGAATAAAACATGTTTCCTCCTACTTAAAGAAATTGACATTGTGGAGATGAGGGATTTTTCGGATTTCTTCAATCGCCTCTTCGCAACTTCGACTATCGACTTCGATAATCATGATGGCTTTTTCTCCAGCTTTTTCTCGAGTCACATTCATCTGCGCGATGTTGATATCGAAACGAGAGAGGGCTTCTGTGACATGGGCAATCATACCTGGAACATCCTGATGCACGATGATGATGGTCGGTGTATTCATGTTGAGAGAGACAGCAAAGCCGTTAAGCTCCGTAACTTGGATATTTCCCCCACCAATGGAAATTCCTGTCACACTGATGGACTTGTGTTCATTCTTCACAGTAATTTTAGTGGTATTAGGATGAGGAGCGTTGCTGTCTTTCTGAATGGTCCAGACAATCTTGATACCACGTTTATGGGCAATCTCTAGGCTATTTGGAATGTCGGGATCGTCCGTATCCATACCTAATATACCAGCGACGAGAGCAAGGTCGGTTCCATGACCACGGTAGGTTTTGGCAAATGAATTAAATAATTGGAATTCGACTTCTGTCGGCGTATCATCAAAGATGGAAGAGACGATTTTCCCGATGCGAACAGCTCCAGCAGTATGGCTACTTGATGGGCCAATCATAACTGGTCCGATAATGTCAAAGACAGATTGAAAACGAAGTGAGTGCATCTGTTTCCCCTTACAAAGATTCTTATATCTATTATATCAAAGAATGGACCTCTGCGCTTATTTCCCTTATCAAAAGCTTAAAATGATTAAAGTTAGTATAAAATAAGGTCTTTTGTGACAAAAACATCCTTAAAACGGTAAATATAAAACATTTTTGTAATATTTCTACATAAAACCGTTAAACAACGGTAACATTTAAAAGGTATCATAGATATATCCAATGGAAGGAGAATTTTTAGATATGTCATTAACAACTAAAAAAATTAAAACAACTATCGCAGGAGTAGCAGCTTTGCTTGCTTTCTTTGCTCCATCACTTGCATCTGCCCAAGAAACTGTAACTTACACAGTTAAATCAGGTGATACTCTTTCAGAAATCGCTGAGAAGTACAACACAACTGTTGAAAAATTGGCGGCAAAAAACAACATCAAAGATATTCACCTTATCTATGTTGACCAAGTTTTGGTTATCGAAGGAACAGCTTCTACTGCAGCTCCAGCAGCAACAACGGAAGAATCAGCTCCAGTAGCTACAGAAACAGTTGAAGAAGCTCCAGCAGCAACAACAACTTATGAGGCCCCAGCTACACCTGCAACTCCAGCAGCTCCAGCAGCAGAAAGCAACACTGCAGCAGCTTCTACTGTAAGTGGTTCTGAAGCAGAAGCCAAAGAATGGATCGCTCAAAAAGAATCAGGTGGTAGCTACACTGCTACAAACGGACGTTACATCGGACGTTACCAGTTGACTGATTCATACTTGAACGGTGACTACTCAGCTGAAAACCAAGAACGTGTAGCAGATGCCTACGTTGCAGGACGTTACGGTTCATGGACAGCTGCCAAGAACTTCTGGCTTAACAACGGTTGGTATTAAGAATACAAGAGTCCTTTAGGGCTCTTTTTTGTTTCTCTATAACAAAAAGTGTAATGATCTTCTCAGTAATGCTCTGTTTGTATAATTTCGACTAAATTCTTCAAATTGTTTTAAAACTCAAATAGTATAAATAAGCTTATTATATGTAAAAATATATCATATAATAAGCTTTTTCTTGATTTAAATGAAATAAAATACAGTTTTTCCTTGACAAACGAGAACGAGAAGAGTATTATTTATACAATAATAAAGTATAAAAATAAAAGGAGGCTTTTCTATGAATAAAGTGAAGAAGGTGTTGATGACGATGTTTGGTTTGCTTATGTTTCCCTTATTATTTGCTTGTAGTAACACTCAATCTCAAGGTGTTGAAGCCATTAAGGCTAAAGGAAAATTGGTGGTGGCCCTAAATCCAGAGTTTGCTCCATTCGAATACCAGAAATTGGTTGATGGGAAAAATCAGATTGTAGGTTCAGATGTTGAGCTAGCCAAAGCCATCGCAAAGGAACTGGGTGTAGAAGTGGAGTTCTCTCCAATGAGTTTTGACAATGTACTGGCTAGTCTTGATTCAGGAAAGGCCGATCTTGCCATATCAGGTGTTTCTAAAACGGAGGAGAGAAGTCAAGTTTACGATTTTTCAATTCCCTACTACACTTCGAAAAATAAGGTTATCGTAAGAAAATCTGAATTAACGAATTACCAATCAGTCAAGGATTTGGCTCAGAAAAAGGTTGGAGCGCAGAAAGGTTCTATCCAGGAAACTCTGGCTAAAGAAACCTTGCAGGATTCTTCTCTCGTTTCACTTCCTAAAAATGGAAATTTGATAACAGATTTGAAATCAGGGCAACTGGATGCGGTTATCTTTGAGGAGCCAGTGGCGAAAGGTTTTGTAGAGAATAACCCAGACCTAGCTATCGCTGAGTTTGATTTTGACAATGACAAAGAAGATTCCTACGCTGTTGCGATGAAAAAAGATAGTAAGGAATTGAAAGAAGCGGTTGATAAAACCATCCAGAAGTTGAAGGATTCTGGGGAGTTGGACAAATTGATTGACGATGCTTTTAAAGCCTCTATCGAAAAATAGAAAGAAGGAAGAGAAATGAGTAAGGAAAAAGTTATTTTAGCCTATTCAGGTGGATTGGATACATCGGTTGCTATTACATGGTTAAAAAAAGACTATGATGTGATCGCTGTTTGTATGGATGTGGGTGAAGGAAAAGACTTGGAGTTCATCCATGATAAAGCTCTCAAGGTTGGGGCTGTTGAGTCTTATGTCATTGATGTTAAGGAAGAATTTGCTAATGACTATGTTTTAGTGGCCCTTCAGGCTCATGCCTACTATGAACAGAAGTATCCCTTGGTATCTGCTCTGAGTCGCCCTCTTATTTCAAAAAAACTCGTTGAAATAGCTCATCAGACGGGGGCAACCACAATTGCCCATGGTTGTACAGGTAAGGGAAACGACCAAGTTCGGTTTGAAGTCTCTATTGCGGCTTTGGATCCCAATTTAAAAGTAGTTGCGCCTGTTCGTGAGTGGAAATGGTCTCGTGAAGAAGAAATCCAATATGCCAAAGCAAATGGCGTCCCAGTTCCAGCTGACCTTGACAATCCTTACTCTGTCGATCAAAATCTTTGGGGTCGTGCAAATGAATGTGGCGTTTTGGAAAACCCTTGGAACCAAGCGCCAGAAGAAGCATTTGGAATCACATCTTCGCCGGAAGAGGCGCCAGACAGTCCAGAATTTATTGACATTGAGTTTAGCTGCGGGGTGCCCATCTCCCTCAATGGTGAGAAGATGAAAGTGGCGGCTTTGATTCAAAAGCTAAATGAAATTGCGGGTAAACACGGTGTCGGTCGTATTGACCATGTGGAAAATCGTCTAGTCGGTATTAAGTCAAGAGAGATTTATGAGTGCCCAGGCGCTGTGACTTTATTGGCAGCTCATAAGGAAATTGAAGACTTGACTCTTGTGAGAGAAGTGGCTCATTTCAAACCCATTATCGAAAATGAGTTGTCCAATCTCATCTATAATGCCTTGTGGTTTAGCCCAGCAACTCAGGCTTTGATTGCCTATATCAAGGAGACACAGAAAGTTGTCAATGGAACTGCAAAAGTTAAACTCTATAAGGGGAACGCCCAGGTAGTGGCTCGGAAATCTCCAAATTCTCTTTACGATGAAAATTTGGCGACTTATACCAGTGCGGATACCTTTGACCAAGATGCGGCTGTTGGATTTATCAAGCTTTGGGGGCTTCCGACTAAGGTTTATTCAGAAGTTCAGAAAAATGTTGAGTAGTGATGCGATAGAAAGGGACGACAGGATATGCCGAAAAATACAAAATTATGGGGTGGTCGATTTGAAGGCACTGTGGAAGAGTGGGTAGAACAGTTCGGTGCGAGTATTTCCTTTGACCACCAGCTGGCAAAATTTGATTTGATGGGCTCCCTGGCTCATGTTCAAATGCTAGGACAGACTGGCATTTTGAGCTTGGAAGAGGCGGAGCAGATCCAAGATGGTCTGAAAGCTTTGTTGCGAGATTTAGAGGCGGGAGAGCTTCATTTTGATATTGCAAATGAAGATATTCATATGAATATGGAAGTGTTGCTGACAGAGAAAATTGGTCCTCTGGCTGGGAAATTGCACACGGCTCGTTCTCGTAATGACCAAGTCGCAACGGATATGCACTTATATCTAAAGGAGCAGCTTGGCCATGTCTTGGATAAGTTGGCGAATCTGAACAGTGTTTTGTTGGATTTGGCTGAAAAACATGTGGAAACCATTATGCCAGGCTATACCCATTTACAACACGCTCAACCGATTAGTTTTGCCCATCATCTCATGGCTTATTACAATATGTTTCAAAGGGATAGCGAGCGTTTTGCATTCAACTTGAAACATACGGACCTATCTCCCCTGGGTGCGGCTGCCTTGGCGGGGACAACTTTTCCAATCGATCGTCAATTATCGAGTGGTTTATTGGGCTTCCAACACCCCTATACCAATTCCTTGGACGCCGTGAGTGACCGTGATTTTATTTTGGAGTTTCTGTCAAATGCCAGCATGTTGATGATGCATATGAGTCGTTTTTGTGAAGAAATCATCAATTGGTGCAGTTTTGAGTATCAGTACATTAGCTTGTCTGATAGCTTTTCAACGGGTTCGTCTATCATGCCCCAGAAGAAAAATCCTGATATGGCCGAATTGATTCGAGGGAAGACAGGACGGGTTTACGGGAACTTGCTTGGACTATTGACCGTCATGAAATCTTTGCCTCTGGCCTATAATAAGGATTTGCAAGAGGACAAGGAAGGTATGTTTGATACAGTAGAAACGATTTTAAATTCTCTGGATGTGTTGGCAGGTATGCTATCGAGCATGCAGGTTAATAAGGCCAAAATGCAGCAATCTACAGAGAATGATTTTTCGAATGCGACCGAACTGGCAGATTATTTGGCTGAAAAAGGCCTCCCCTTTAGAGAAGCGCATGAAATAGTAGGGAAATTGGTTCTAGACTCTATCAAGCATAGTAAAAATATCCAAGATTGGGATTTGGAGGAGTTGCAAGCCTACCATCCCTTGATTGAAGAGGATATTTATATCTACTTGCGCCCAGAAACTGCTGTTCAGAGACGGAATTCCTTAGGAGGAACCGGCTTTGAGCAAGTGAAATTCCAGATAGAACAAGCGAAGAAAGAACTTAAAGGGGAAAATTGATTCGTTTGTAAAGTAAGAAAGAGAGGTTGAGATGATTTATCAGCCTCTTTCTTGTCTTCTCCAACCAAGCGTGTTATAATGAATACTGCTCAAGCGACCTTCAATCGTTAAGCACACACGACCTTCAATCGTGAATTAGTCATTTCGTTTATCTTTTATTACGTCGTTAACTCGAAATGAGATGCAAGCTGAGCTTGTTTGATTTATAACCTCAATCAGTCTCCCGGACTGATTGAGCGAACTCAAGTTATGCCTGCGACTCGTTGCCTATCATATTTTCATTTTAAGATGATAGGCTAAAATGGTCTCCCAGACCATTTTACTCCTAAAAGCAAACGAAAAGACGATACTCAAAGAAATTCTATTGAAAGTTATAATGAATAGAATTTTGAAGGGTATGAATAAACGAATAGATGGGAGACTTACCATGAGTGATAACTCTAAAACACGTGTTGTCGTGGGGATGAGTGGTGGTGTTGATTCGTCGGTGACGGCTCTCTTGCTCAAGGAGCAGGGCTACGATGTGATCGGTATCTTCATGAAGAACTGGGATGACACAGATGAAAACGGCGTCTGTACGGCGACCGAAGATTACAAGGATGTGGCTGCGGTGGCAGACCAGATCGGCATTCCTTACTACTCTGTCAATTTTGAAAAAGAGTACTGGGACCGCGTTTTTGAATATTTCCTAGCGGAATACCGTGCAGGACGCACGCCAAATCCAGACGTTATGTGCAACAAGGAAATCAAGTTCAAGGCCTTTTTGGACTATGCCATGACCTTGGGTGCAGACTATGTAGCGACTGGGCACTATGCCCGAGTGGCGCGTGATGAGGATGGCATCGTTCACATGCTTCGTGGCGTGGACAATGGGAAGGACCAGACCTATTTCCTCAGTCAACTTTCGCAAGAACAACTCCAAAAAACCATGTTCCCATTGGGACATTTGGAAAAGCCTGAAGTTCGCAGACTCGCAGAAGAAGCAGGACTTGCGACTGCTAAGAAGAAAGACTCGACAGGGATTTGCTTTATCGGAGAAAAGAACTTTAAAAACTTTCTCAGCAACTATCTGCCAGCCCAGCCTGGTCGCATGATGACTGTGGATGGTCGCGATATGGGTGAGCATGCAGGCCTGATGTACTATACGATTGGTCAGCGTGGCGGTCTCGGTATCGGTGGGCAACACGGTGGTGACAATGCCCCTTGGTTCGTTGTCGGAAAAGACCTAAGCAAGAATATCCTCTATGTCGGCCAAGGTTTCTACCATGACTCGCTCATGTCAACCAGCCTAGAGGCCAGTCAGGTTCACTTTACTCGTGACATGCCAGAGGAATTTACGCTAGACTGTACGGCTAAATTCCGCTACCGTCAGCCTGATTCTAAGGTGACAGTACATGTCAAAGGAGATAAGGCAGAAGTTATCTTTGCGGAACCGCAACGCGCCATCACACCAGGACAGGCAGTTGTCTTTTACGATGGCGAAGAGTGCCTAGGTGGTGGCCTGATTGACAATGCTTATCGAGATGGACAAGTTTGTCAGTACATTTAGATTGACAAATTTTCTCAATTTGCTACAATAATAAAAGCAATAGAAATGATGGTCAAAGCTCATGGATGTTGCAGGCTTTTTGTCCTGCACTTCTTTGGAGTTTTGACTGTTTTTGTGTCGTTTAGAGGAAAGGACAAAAATGACTCAACAAGACTTTCGGACAAAAGTGGGGAATACTGTTTTTGGCGTTCGGGCGACAGCCTTGATTCTCCAAAATGGCAAGCTCCTAGTTACCAAAGATAAGGACAAGTATTACACTATCGGCGGTGCGATTCAAGTCAATGAAAGCACGGAAGAAGCGGTAGTCCGTGAAGTGAGGGAAGAACTGGGTGTCGAAGCTCAAGCTGGGCAACTAGCTTTTGTTGTTGAAAATCGTTTTGAAGAAGATGGTGTCTATTGGCACAACATCGAGTTTCATTATCTGGTGGACTTGCTTGAGGATGCCCCATTGACCATGCAGGAAGATGAGAAAAGGCAGCCTTGTGAGTGGATTGACTTGGACCAGCTTCAGGATTTCCAACTAGTCCCAGCCTTTCTAAAAACAGCCCTGCCAGATTGGGACGGCCAACTAAGACACATTCATCTTGAGGAATAGGAGAGAAAATGACTTATAATTTTACGGAAGAATACGATATTATTGTAATCGGTGCGGGGCACGCTGGGGTGGAGGCATCTCTAGCTGCTAGCCGTATGGGCTGCAAGGTATTGCTTGCGACCATCAACATTGAAATGCTGGCTTTCATGCCTTGTAACCCTTCAATCGGTGGTTCTGCCAAGGGGATTGTCGTGCGTGAAGTCGATGCCCTCGGTGGCGAGATGGCCAAGACCATTGACAAGACTTACATTCAGATGAAGATGCTTAACACAGGGAAGGGGCCAGCCGTTCGTGCCCTTCGTGCGCAGGCTGACAAGGAGCTTTACTCTAAGGAAATGCGCAAGACAGTTGAAAATCAAGAGAATCTGACCCTTCGTCAAACCATGATTGATGAGATTTTGGTGGAAGATGGCAAAGTTGTCGGTGTGCGTACAGCTACCCATCAAGAGTATGCTGCCAAGGCCGTTATCGTGACGACAGGGACTGCCCTCCGTGGGGAAATCATCATTGGGGACCTCAAGTACTCGTCAGGACCAAACCACAGTCTAGCTTCGATTAACCTAGCTGATAATCTCAAGGAACTGGGGCTTGAAATTGGTCGTTTCAAGACAGGAACGCCTCCACGTGTCAAGGCTTCTTCTATCAACTACGATGTTACAGAGATTCAACCAGGGGACGAGGCACCAAATCACTTCTCTTATACTTCGCGCGATGAGGATTATGTCAAGGACCAAGTGCCATGCTGGTTGACCTACACCAATGGCACCAGTCATGAGATTATCCAAAATAACCTCCACCGTGCGCCTATGTTTACAGGTGTGGTTAAGGGAGTGGGCCCTCGTTACTGTCCATCGATTGAAGACAAGATTGTGCGCTTTGCCGATAAGGAACGCCACCAGCTCTTCCTTGAACCAGAAGGACGCAATACAGAGGAAGTCTATGTTCAAGGACTTTCAACCAGTCTGCCTGAGGATGTCCAACGCGAGCTGGTTCATTCCATCAAAGGTTTGGAAAATGCTGAAATGATGCGAACTGGTTATGCTATCGAGTATGACATGGTCTTGCCTCATCAATTGCGTGCGACTCTGGAAACCAAGAAAATCTCAGGCCTTTTCACAGCTGGTCAGACAAATGGAACATCAGGTTACGAAGAAGCTGCTGGCCAAGGGATTATCGCAGGTATCAATGCCGCTCTGAAAATCCAAGGCAAGCCTGAGTTGATTTTGAAGCGCAGTGACGGCTATATCGGGGTGATGATTGACGACTTGGTGACAAAGGGTACCATTGAACCTTACCGTCTCTTAACCAGTCGTGCAGAATACCGTCTCATCCTCCGTCATGATAATGCAGATATGCGTTTGACTGAGATGGGACGTGAGATTGGGCTTGTTGACGATGAACGCTGGGCTCGTTTTGAAATCAAGAAAAATCAATTTGACAATGAGATGAAGCGCCTAGACAGTATCAAACTCAAGCCAGTCAAGGAAACCAATGCCAAGGTTGAGGAGATGGGCTTCAAACCATTGACTGATGCGGTGACAGCCAAGGAATTCCTCCGTCGCCCAGAAGTTTCTTATCAAGATGTGGTGGCCTTCATCGGACCAGCTGCTGAGGACTTGGATGACAAGATTATCGAATTGATTGAAACAGAAATCAAGTACGAAGGCTATATTTCCAAAGCCATGGATCAGGTTGCCAAGATGAAACGCATGGAAGAAAAACGCATTCCAGCCAATATAGATTGGGATGACATTGACTCGATTGCGACAGAAGCCCGTCAGAAGTTCAAACTGATCAATCCAGAAACCATCGGCCAAGCTAGCCGTATTTCGGGAGTAAACCCAGCAGATATTTCTATTTTGATGGTGTATTTGGAAGGTAAAAATCGTAGTATTTCTAAAACTCTTCAAAAATCAAAATGATACGTCGTTGGCTTCTTACGAATGAGTTCAAAGCTTGGCTTTGATTCATCTACAACCTCCCATAGTTCCCCGAACTATGGGAGCTAACTTGAGTTATGCTTTTGCCTAGCCTTCTAGTCTGATTTCGATTTTTATTGAGTTTCAATCTCAAAAGAAAGCATAGAGAAAAACAGCTCCGAACGTCGGGGCTGTTTTGTTGATTATGTGACTATTAGTCCGTCTCGCTCCGTGAGGTGCGAGACAAATGATTATTTAATCTTCTTCATCTGGTGTGAGGATCATCGGGATGATAATCGGTTCACGTTCTGTATTTTCATAGAGGAAAGGACGAATAGCGTTGACAATGGCACCATTGACAGACTGCACGCTAGCATCTTTGTTTTTCAATGCGATACGAATAGCATTGAAGAGGATGCGCTGGCTTTGGCGAATCAAGTCGCCAGACTCTCTCATGTAGACAAAGCCTCGGCTGAGGATATCTGGACCAGACAAGATCATTTTAGATTTGAAGTCAACAGTTGCGACTGCAAGTACGACACCGTCTTCGGATAGGTCTCTGCGGTCTTTGAGGACGGCTGCACCGATTTCACCGATACGATTGCCATCGACATAGATGTCTTGGGCGTTGAAATGACCTGCGATACGAGCAGTGTTAGCAGTAAGGGCAAGCACATCACCATTGCTCATGATAAAGATATTGTCCTTCTCGACACCAGTATCCACCGCTAGTCCAGCATGGACTTTCTGCATACGGTATTCACCATGAACAGGCATGAAGTATTTGGGCTTGATCAAACGGAGCATGAGTTTTTGCTCTTGCTGACCGCCGTGCCCAGAGGTGTGGATATTGTTAATCTTTCCGTGAATGACTTCGACACCAGCTTCAGAAATGATGTTAATCAGCTTATTGACACTAGTGGTGTTTCCAGGGATTGGGCTAGAAGAGAAGATAACGGTATCGCCGGGTTGGAGTTGCACCTGACGGTGGGTTCCGTTAGCGATACGAGAGAGGGCTGCCATCGGCTCCCCTTGACTACCCGTGCAAAGGATAAGAACCTCGCCTGCAGGGTAGTCTTTGATTTCATTTGGCTCGATAAAGGTTCCCTTAGGAGCTTTGATGTAGCCAAGCTCGATCCCATTGACAATGGCCTTTTCCATAGAACGACCAAAGACCGCAATCTTGCGTCCAGTCTTAACAGCGGCATCTGTTGCTTGTTGGAGACGGAAGATATTTGAGGCAAAGGATGCAAAGATGATACGTCCTTCAATGCCTTGGATGATCTTCATGATGGACTGGCCAACGACTTTTTCAGAGTTGGTAAAGGTTGGCACTTCCGCATTTGTCGAGTCAGAGAGGAGACAGAGCACACCTTCTTCACCAAGGGCAGCCATACGGTGCAAGTCTGCAGGCTCTCCAACTGGAGTAAAGTCAAACTTAAAGTCACCCGTACAAACGATTTTCCCTTGAGGAGTATGAATGACAATCCCTAAAGGCTCTGGAATGGAGTGGGTTGTTCTAAAGAAAGTTGCCTTGAGATTTTTAAAGGTCAACTCAGTATTGTGGTTGATTTCGTAAAGTTTGGCGTTGCGCAAGAGACCATGTTCTTCGAGTTTTCCACGGATTAAAGCTAAGGCAAGCGGTCCAGCGTAGATAGGGACATTTGCTTGTTTGAGCAGGAAGGGAATCCCACCGATGTGGTCCTCGTGTCCGTGTGTAATCAAAACAGCCTTGACGCGGTCGATATTGTCCACGATGTAAGAGTAGTCAGGGATAACGTAGTCAATACCCAGCAAGTCATCTTCTGGGAATTTAATCCCAGCATCGACGATGATAATTTCGTCTTGGTATTCAATTCCGTAAGTGTTTTTCCCGATTTCTCCCAGACCACCGATGGCAAAAACGCCGACTTCTTCAGGTTTAAGAGTATAGGCCATATTAGAACTCCGTAATCTCGAAAGCGCCAGTTTCTTTTTCGTAATCTAGCAATTTGTCAGACAAGAGTTCGATAAATTCGATATTGTACTCTGGGCGGTTTTCTTCGACAAGTTGGCGAGCAGCGATACGGCCCTCAAGTTCTGAGTTGGCATCGATGTCTAGGTAAAGTGAGCGTGTTGTTTCACGACGTGGGCTACGTTCTTTTGTTTCTTGATAAAAAACTTTGTAAATCATATAGTTCCTTTCTATTTACAGGTCAGCTTATTCCAAACTTTTAGCAGAGATTTGCTTGATTTCATTCCATTTTGTGTCTAGATTGACCTTGATTCGTTACAATTATTTCAATTATACCACAAAATGAAAAATTAGTAAAAGACGGAAATGGAGAAAGTCGGGAGGGGAAGAAGGAACAAAAAGACAGGTAGGATTTGGTCGGAGAGCACTTAGGTGTTATAATTAAAGGGGGAATCTAAAGAGATAGTAGATTTAAGGAAGAATACAGTTCTAGTTTCATTAATCGTTGGAGTGGATGGTTGGGACCGAATGATATCTTTGAAAAAAGAAAAAGCTCTTGAGAAATCTCGAGAGCAACCAAAAAGGCTGAGACAAAATTAAGGGATCTTTCTGAGCAAGCTCAAGGGGCAGCACCATTACCTGAAGTGATTGAATTACAACCTTTGAAAGACTTGTCACCAAGTCAGACCAAATCTCAACCTTCCCCTATTTTATCATCTACTCAGCTAAGAAGTCAATCTATAAGTATAACGATGTAGACATAGCATGGAGTGGAGTGCTTACTGAACGGGCAAGGAAAAGCCCTTGACAAAAGTCAAGAGCCATCTAACACTGGGGGCGAACTAATCAATCGCAATTCCGGTTATTTAGAAGGCGAACCCTCAAGGACAGCACCACAGCCTGAAGAGCCAAAGGCTCAACCTGATTTTCCTACCAATGTTCAATTATATTTTAACATTGACAAGTCAGTAAAGTCAAGTTATCGGTTGCGTGGTGGCTACAAATACCCTGAAGATACGGATATAAGGACTTTAAATAAGTATGCGGATGCTTTGCAACGGTCAGCACAACAATATTTAGATAGATTTGCCAATCAAAAAAATCATTTACGCTTTTAACGAAGATAACCAACTGAACGCTCTGTCACCAGTCGCCCTATGTTATCCTCTCGATATTTATACTTTACTATAACTCACTGAGGGAATCAACTTTAAAAGCATCAAAAAGCTCCTGACCGAAGTCAAGAACCGTCAAACGCTGGGGGCGAATTGTTCAATCGCAATTTCAGTTCTTTAGAAACCAAAGTTTCAGGGATAGCACTGCAACCCGAAGAGTCAACGACTCAACCTGATTTTCCTACCAATGTTGAATTACATTTTAACATTGATAGAACAACATTGTCAACAGTTTAAATAAAAAAAGGAATACCAAAAGGAGGATTAAGAATGTTTAGTTTGTTTGAATTTGCAGTAGGGGTTCGCCTCTTGATGTTTGTAGTCTTTGTAGCTTGTGTCTATGGGGGGAATGCCCTGTTTGTGCATCTGGAACACCGCAAAACAAAATTCCTTTGGAAGCTTGCTTTTGTGACGCTCTATTCAATTTTTCTCCTCCTGGTCACCTATGTTGTCTGGCTCGTTTTCTACTTTGGTTTAAATGCCTAAAGTCAATTATTCCTCTAGATATACAGAAAATCCACCTCGTCTTGATAGATGGGATGGATTTTTCTATTTTTAGGTGCTATCTTTATTGTTATGACGATGATTTCTAACGTCGAAAATCGAGTTAAGGCATATATGACTTATTTACACTTCTTTTTGTCTAAGTGGCGAACCTTTTTGTTTCAAAACAAAGAAAATTCCCATGCGCTGGCTTTTGTAGTATAATAGTAAACAGACAAAAAGATAGGAATGTGTTATGAAAGTATTAGCTTTTGATACGTCCAGCAAGGCTCTTTCTCTAGCCATTTTAGAGGATAAGCAAGTTCTTGCCGAGACTATGGTCAATATCAAGAAAAATCACAGTATTACCCTCATGCCTGCCATTGATTTTTTGATGTCGAGTCTGGACATGACGCCCAAGGACTTGGATCGAATCGTGGTAGCTGAAGGACCAGGTAGTTATACTGGCTTACGAATCGCGGTAGCAACTGCCAAGACCTTGGCTCATACCCTGAACATTGAGTTGGTTGGCATGTCTAGCCTCTTGGCTCTGGTGCCACGCCAACAAGAAGGCTTACTTGTTCCCCTGATGGATGCGCGTCGCAACAATGTTTATGCAGGATTCTATGAAAATGCTAAGCCTGTCTTGCCAGAAGCGCACCTGTCCTTTGCGGAAGTGCTAGAGCAGGTCAAGGATGCTGACCAGGTGACCTTTGTTGGAGAAGTTGGAGCCTTTGTGGAGCAGATCCAAGAACAGCTACCACAAGCTAGTTACCAAGAAAGCTTACCTAATGCAGCTAATCTAGCTCTTTGGGCATGGGACAAGAAAGAAGACTCCTTGCACGACTTCGTGCCAAATTACCTCAAACGTGTTGAAGCTGAGGAAAATTGGCTCAAGAACCACTCCGAGTCTGGTGAGTCCTACATTAAACGTCTATGATAGAAATCAAACGAATCCAAAGACAGCCTGACCTGGCTCAAGCAATCTACGCTGTTATGGTAACAGTTTACCCAGTCAGTCCTTGGGCACTGGAACAAATCCAAGCAGACCTGTCCCAAGACCAGACTTGGTACGCTCTAGCTTATGATGGGGCAGAAGTGATTGGCTTTCTAGCCGTTCAGGAGAATCTCTTTGAAGCAGAAGTCTTGCAGATTGCTGTACTGCCTAGCTATCAGGGTCAGGGAATTGCGTCAGCCTTGTTTGCTCAATTGCCAGCGGATAAGGAGATTTTCCTCGAAGTCAGAAAGTCAAATCAACGAGCGCAAGCATTTTACAAGAAAGAAAAGATGGCAGTCATCGCTGAGCGAAAGGCCTACTACCATGACCCAGTCGAGGATGCCATCATCATGAAGAGAGAAATAGATGAAGGATAGATATATTTTAGCATTTGAGACATCCTGTGATGAGACCAGTGTCGCCGTACTGAAAAACGATGATGAGCTCTTGTCCAATGTCATTGCGAGTCAAATTGAGAGTCACAAACGTTTTGGGGGCGTAGTGCCAGAAGTAGCCAGTCGTCACCATGTCGAGGTTATTACAGCCTGCATCGAGGAGGCGCTAGCAGAAGCAGGAATTACCGAAGAGGATGTAACAGCCGTTGCCGTTACTTATGGACCTGGATTGGTCGGAGCACTGCTAGTTGGTTTGTCAGCTGCCAAGGCTTTTGCTTGGGCTCATGGACTTCCGATGATCCCCGTTAACCACATGGCTGGTCACCTTATGGCGGCTCAGAGTGTGGAGCCTTTGGAGTTTCCCTTGCTAGCTCTCTTGGTCAGCGGTGGGCACACAGAGTTGGTCTATGTGTCAGAGGCTGGGGATTACAAGATTGTTGGAGAAACGCGGGATGATGCGGTTGGTGAGGCCTATGACAAGGTCGGCCGTGTCATGGGATTGACTTATCCAGCAGGTCGCGAGATTGACGAGTTGGCTCATCAGGGACAGGATGTGTATGATTTCCCTCGTGCCATGATCAAGGAAGATAATCTGGAGTTTTCATTTTCAGGTTTGAAGTCTGCCTTTATCAATCTTCACCACAATGCCGAGCAAAAGGGAGAAAGCTTGTCCAAGAAAGATCTGTCAGCTTCCTTCCAAGCTGCGGTCATGGATATTCTTATGACCAAAACCAAGAAGGCCTTGGAGAAATATCCTGTTAAAACTCTAGTTGTAGCAGGTGGCGTGGCTGCCAATAGAGGCCTCAGAGAACGTCTGGCGGCCGAGATCACAGATGTCAAGGTTATCATCCCACCTCTACGCCTTTGCGGAGACAATGCAGGTATGATTGCCTATGCCAGCGTCAGCGAGTGGAATAAAGAAAACTTTGCAGGCTTGGACCTCAACGCCAAACCAAGCCTCGCCTTTGATACTATGGAATAAAGAGTCAGCTTGAGGCTGGCTTTTTTACTCCGGAAAATGTCAGAATATTTTGACAAAGCTGTAAAAATGATGATATAATATGTAAAAATTAGGAGGTGGCCAGATGATTGAGAGAATGGAATTGGGAGAATTTTACAAGGAATTGCGCCTGGCAAGAAAACTCAAGCAGTCAGATGTGGCTTGTGAGGGCCTGACAGCATCCCAATTATCCAAGTTTGAACTGGGACAGTCTATGCTGTCTGCAGATAAGCTGATTCTAGCTATCCAAGCGATAAATGTGACCTTTGATGAGTTTGGACACAAGCTTAACAACTATCAAGAATCACCACATATGCGAATTGGTCGAAAGGTTGTGGATCGTTTTGCCCATCAAGATATAGCAGGCTTAGAGAAACTATTAGAGGAAGTCGAGCAGGAACAAATGGCACAGACTTATCGTCGTTTGAATGCTATTGTGATCAAAGATGCTATCCATTCCTTAGATAAAAGGTATCCGCTAGAAGAGGAGGATAGCGAGTTTTTAACTACTTACCTCTATGCTATCGAGTCTTGGACCTGGTTTGAACTCTATATTTTTTGCAATACCATGCCCTTCTTGAGTAACCAAGATCTGATTTTTTTATCCACCTCTTTACTTGAAAAATCCAAGGAATTTAAAGAGTTGGTACACAATCAATTGTATATGAAAAGTGGTTATCTTAATATCATCTCAGAGCTCATGGAGCGCAAACTTTTTTCCTATATCCCGATCTTTGAGGCCGAGTTGGAGAGTATGCTCCGGCCATATGATGTTTTTGAGAAAGTATCATTGCAGTTTTTAAAGAAGATGAGTGTATTCCTTCAAACTAAGGGAAGCAATCAAAAAGAGATTGAACACTTTATCCAATCTCTGCAAGTATTAGAAAATCCCCAATTAACAGCCCTTTTTGAATTGCGTTTGCAGCAATACAAAGAGCTTATCAATTAGTCCACAATCGCAAATGAGATATTTCTATGAGAAAAAATGTCAAATATGCGATTTTCTCAAATGTGGTGATTTCCGTGTTATACTATCCTTATTTCATAGTATAGGAGAAAATAGAATGAAAAAGATAATCTCACGCTACTACTTTATTATAGCCGTTTTACTTGTCATTGCTGACCAGTTCTTCATTCGTTTGCTTTTACATAGCGATCTAGCTGCTGGTCTATCCGACTTTGCCTATTATTTGTCGGATATGCTGTTGGATTTTCTTGTGGTTCTGCTTGCTATTATTGTTATGGTTTGGTCAGGTAAATGGCAGAAAATTAACAGTCGAAAATTTAGAGGTTCCTATCTTTTTTATTCCTTTTTAGCTCTGCTTGCTTTTGTTGTTTGGAATTTCGTTACCTTTTTTCTTTTCCCACCTACTCGAAATGAAATTTCTTATCAACATGCTGCTCCTACTTTTACAGGAGCTACAGCATTTTTGATGTATTTTTTCTATCCTGTGATTGCAGGTCCCATTTTTGAAGAGATAATTTATCGTGGGTTGGTGATGACCGCTCTGGAAAAAGGAAAGAAATGGGGACTGGATGTGCTCGGTTCGGCTGCTTTATTTGGAATCTTGCACATTAGTAACCACGGTTGGGTCTTGACAGACTTTTTCGTATATATGGGTGGCGGTCTCATATTTGCAGTCTTGTTTAGAGTAACTAAGTCAATTTATTGGCCTATTGGACTGCACATAGTCTACAATGGTATTGGTCAGATTTTACCGTTGCTGTAATTTTAGGTGCTCAGCAATATCGGTCTATTCTTGGGGAAAAGTTCCCATTTGAATTCAAAAAGGAGTTGCGATGAAAGTATTTATTCAAAATAGAGATTTTAGGCAATTAACCATCAACCAGTGGATTTCAACGGTTGGGGATACGATTTTTTATCTTGCTTTTTTGAATTATGTGGCAGACGCTTCGTTTGCCCCCTTGGCGATTTTACTCATTACGATTTCAGAGACTGTTCCTCAAGTTCTGCAAATCTTTATTGGAGTTTTGGCTGACTTTCAACATCATCGTGTTCTAAAGTATACGGTTATTAGTTTTGTCAAATTTGTACTTTATTCTATAGTGGCACTTTCGCTTTCAGGGCAGTCCTTTTCCTTATGGCTCGTATTCTTTATTTGTTTGATGAACCTTTTGTCAGATACATTGAGTTACTTTTCAGGAGCCATGCTAACTCCTATTTTTATAAGAATCATTGGGAAAGAACATCTGACAGAAGCCATTGGCTTTAAACAATCAACAGTTAGTTTAGTTCGGACAATCAGTAACATTCTAGGAGGGATTTTATTAGGAATTCTTTCCATTCAGTTCATTTCCTTGCTAAACGCTCTGACGTTTCTGATAGCATTTGTAGGTATTCTCTTCATAAAAAATGATCTTTTGAAAGTTGAAAAAACAATTAGCTATCAAGAAGGTCTTTCTATAAAATCGTTTTGCCAGCATTTGTTCCAATCATCGAAATTGATCTGGAATATGGATAGAGTGATCTTCATTTTATTTATCGTCTCTATCAGCCAAGCTGTGATCAATGTCACTGTTCCTATTTCAACTCTTTTTTTAAGAAACCAACCGTTTTTGAATTTACAAACTGGTCAATCACTCGCTTTGTTATCAACACTAGAATTGATAGCACTTATTGTCGGAAGCCTTGTAAGTGGCTATCTGAAAAATATGATTTCTATAAAAACAGCTCTATACGCTTCGGTCGTCATCCAGTTACTCCTTCTAGTAGGATTTGCCACAGTTCATTTTGGCTTGATTCTGCTTTTCAGCTCCTTGGATGCCTTCATCGCAGGGTTGCTCTCTCCTAGATTGCAAGAACTCGTCTTTAAACAAATACCTGAGGAGTCAATGGGAGCGGTTCAATCCTCTATTGGTGCTATTACGGTTGTTTTACCAAGTCTATTCACAATCGTTTTCGTAACGATTGCTACAAGTTTTGGGACCCTAGCGGTCAGCTTTATTCTATTGCTATTACTCCTAACCGCATTTGTCATGCTCTTGAATATTCGTGAGAGCATTTAGTAGGGAACTTTGATTTAACTTTTGTTCATACGATAAGGCTGGCGCTCCAGTCTTTTTCTTATCTCGAGTATCTAATAATAGTCCTTGTTCAATTCCTTGTTACCTTAAATGAAAAGTAATTTTAGAATCTAATCACGAAATCCGACTCTATTAAAGTTTGTCAATCCTAGAGTTTTTTTGTATAGTAGAAATATGAAAATTACAAAAATAATCAGTAGTTTGCTTGCTATTGGAGTGATAATCTTATTTATAAAATCTTACCAAAATTTTAAAAATTTGGAATTTCCTAGTACGCAGTTAGTCATGTTTAAATCTCTTTCCTTTTATATGTCCACAGAATCTTTTGAAAAAGTATTTGGAGAAGCTGATAAAGTTGTTGAGGAAACAGAAATGGCTTATCGTGATACTTGGCGTGCAGAAGACCCGTATTTCTATAAAACAGGTCGCCTTTTCTACTATTACGAAAATATGAGATGGGAAGGCTATACTATCCGCGCAGATTTTACGTTTTCAAAATGGCATACCTTGGAAGAAGCGAGGGCTTCTTTTCCTGTTGCTTCAAAAATGGAACAGAAAGAACTACTTGGCAAACTATCGCAGGCTATAAAAACAGAAATTGAATCTTTACCAGACTATCAGTCTATGACAGTTGAAATGGTAGGACTAGATCAAGATTCTTATCAATATAAAGTCAAATTACAAGGGCAAACGGAGGATCTCTGGGTCGAGGTTTATTCGACAGAACTTGGATATCATAAAAAACTTGAAGATAAGGAGTATGGGGTTGGGATTAGTCAATATCGGAGGCATGCATCGTAATCCTTTCCTTCTATACCATAGAATAAAGAGTCAGTTAATTGTTGACTCTTTTATCTTGGACAAATCCTCCCCTTTTTTTGTATAGTAGAAATATGAAATTTACAAAAATAATCAGTAGTTTGCTTGTTATTGGAGCTTTACTCATGCTTTTATCAGCTTGCCAGAATATCAAAAAGACACAACTGGTCTTGTTTGAATCCCTTTCGTTCGGTATGTCTCCTAAATCTTTTGAAGAAGTATTTGGAGAAGCTGATAAAGTGGTTGAGGAAACAGAAATGGCTTATCGTGATACTTGGCGTGCAGAAGATCCGTATTTCTATAAAACAGGTCGCCTTTTCTATCACTATGAGCAGATTACTTTGAAAGGCTATCCAGGCCGAGCGACCTTTACATTTTCAAAATCGCATCGTTTGGAAACAGTAGAGGCTTATTTTCCCGTTACCTCAAAAGCTGAGCAGCAAGCATTGCTCGATAACTTATCCCAGACTGTAAAAAAAGAACTGGGAGAACTCCCAGATTACCAGTCCATGACAACTGAGACAGTAGGCCTCTATGATGACGGTTATCGCTACAAGATCAAGTTAAAAGGACAACAGTGGGAACTCTGGGTTGATGTCTATCCAACAGAAAATAAATATGCTACAGACACAGAAACCGATAAGTATACTATCCGAGTGGATCAATTTCTCATGTATCCATGATGCTTCCTCTTCAGCACTTTTTGCTAGCACTTAGTTTCGATTCCGAAACTTTTTTCTCATTCCTGAATATGTTATAATAGTCCGTGCTGTGGCTGTGATGATGAACAGCCTCAATTGGAGAGAATATGAGGAGAAGGATGAAAGAAAAAGGATTTTGGGAAGGTGTTCAGGCAGCCATGCCGACTGCTCTTGGCTATGTCAGCATTGGTCTGGCTTGTGGGATTATCGGTGCGCCCTATGTGACACCTGTTGAGATGGGCTTGATGAGCCTCTTTGTTTATGCTGGGAGTGCCCAGTTTGCCATGTTGGCACTGATTGCGGTACAAGCGCCTGTTGCGGCCATTGCTATGACTGTCTTTTTAATCAACTTGCGACTCTTTTTGCTGAGCTTGCATGCATCGACCTATTTCCGTCATACTAGTCTCTGGCAAAACATCAGTATGTCTAGCCTCTTGACTGATGAGACCTATGGAGTTTTGATGGGCGAATTAGCCCATACAGACAAGGTTCATCCTATGTGGATGCACGGGAACAATCTCAATAGTTATGTAGCCTGGTTTATTGGGACAGTGGCGGGGACAGCTTTAGGTGGCCTTCTTCCAAATCCTGAAGTCTTTGGCTTGGACTTTGCCCTTGTTGGGATGTTTATCGGGATTTTTACTTCACAATTTCAGATTATGCAAAGACGGGTTCCTGTCCGCAATCTGCTGCGGATCCTAGCCGTTGTTGCGGTGTCTTTCTTTTTGCTCTTGACAGTGGTGTCTCAGTCGCTAGCTGTTCTGTTTGCGACCTTGCTAGGTTGTACCATGGGGGTGGTCTTAGATGGTCAGTAAGTATATTTTAATGGCAATCGTCTTTTCTGGATTAGTGACTTGGATTCCCCGTATGATTCCCTTCATCTTGGTTAAGTACAAGGGGTTGCCAGCTATCGTCGAGCGGTTTTTGAAGTTCTTGCCTGTTTCTATTATCTTTGCCTTGATCCTTTCAAGCGTAGTGACTGGCAAGGTTGGCAGTCTTCCTCAAATCAAATGGCTGAACTTTTTAGCAGTCTTTCCAACAGCTTGGGTAGCCTTTCGCTACCGCAATCTAGTGGGTACGGTTCTTTTTGGAGTAGTCTTGATTGCAGTCTTGCGCCTGGTCTTTTAGTCAGCCATAAAAAAAACCTATCACCGAGATAGATATCATATAATGGCAAAAAAAAATATTTTCTGTTAAGATAGTAAAGTATTCTATTTTGGAGGAAACGACATGAAAAAAATCGTCAAATATTCATCTCTTGCTGCTCTAGGACTTGTTGCCGCAGGTGTACTAGCAGCTTGCTCAGGTGGAGATAAGAAAGACACTGCAACTAGCGAAGCAGCATCTGGTAAGAAAGAAATTATCGTTGCAACCAATGCTTCACCAAAACCATTTAACTACGAAGAAAATGGCGAGTTGACTGGTTATGAGATTGAAGTAGTCCGTGCTATCTTTAAAGACTCTGACAAATACGATGTCAAGTTTGAAAAGACAGAGTGGTCAGGTGTCTTTGCAGGTCTTGATAGCGACCGTTATCAAATGGCTGTGAACAATATCAGCTATACCAAAGAACGTGCTGAAAAGTACCTTTATGCAGCTCCAACTGCTAAAAACCCTAACGTTCTCGTTGTGAAGAAAGACGACGACAGCATCAAATCACTTGATGATATCGGAGGCAAGTCTACTGAGGTTGTTCAAGGTACAACATCAGCTAAACAGCTAGAAGATTATAACAAACAACACGCAGACAATCCAACTGTTCTTAACTACACCAAGGCTGATTTCCAACAAATCATGTCTCGTTTGAGCGATGGTCAGTTTGACTACAAGATTTTTGATAAAATCGGTGTTGAAACAGTTATCAAGAACCAAGGTTTGGACAACTTGAAAGTCATTGAACTTCCAAGCGACCAACAACCTTACGTTTACCCACTTCTTGCTAAAGGTCAAGATGAGTTGAAATCATTTGTAGACAAACGTATCCAAGAACTCTACAAAGACGGAACTCTTGAAAAATTGTCTAAACAGTTCTTCGGAGACACTTACCTCCCAGCAGAAGCTGATATTAAATAGTCGTATGAAATCATCCAGTCTGAGAAAGACGGATGATTTCTCAATTTTTAGGTATATAGTTTCAAACTATATGTCTGCCTATCTAATAACAATTTGCTAAATCAAATAAAGTATGAGATACTATTACGGTATTATTTTTAAAGGAGATAGAATCATGAAAATTAAAAAATGGCTCGGTGTAGCAGCTCTTGCTACAGTCGCAGGTTTGACTCTTGCAGCTTGCGGAAATTCAGAAAAGAAAGCAGACAACGAAACAGTTGTCAAAATTGCAACAGTTAACCGTAGTGGTTCTGAAGAAGCGCGTTGGGATAAAATCCAAGAATTGGTTGAAAAAGATGGAATTAAATTGGAATTCACAGAGTTCACAGACTATTCACAACCAAACAAGGCAACTGCTGATGGCGAAGTAGACTTGAACGCTTTCCAACACTACAACTTCTTGAACAACTGGAACAAAGAAAACGGGAAAGACCTTGTAGCGATTGCAGATACCTACATCTCACCAATCCGTCTTTACTCAGGTAAAAATGGGGAAGAAAACAAGTACACTAAAGTGGAAGAAATCCCAGATAACGGTGAAATCGCCGTACCAAACGATGCAACAAACGAAAGCCGTGCGCTTTACTTGCTTCAATCAGCTGGTTTGATCAAATTGGATGTTTCTGGAACTGCACTTGCAACAGTTGCTAACATCACAGAAAATCCAAAGAACTTGAAGATTACTGAATTGGACGCTAGCCAAACAGCTCGTTCATTGTCATCAGTTGATGCTGCCGTTGTAAACAATACCTTCGTTACAGAAGCAAAATTGGACTACAAGAAAGCACTCTTCAAGGAACAAGCTGATGAAAACTCAAAACAATGGTACAACATCATTGTTGCGAAAAAAGATTGGGAGTCATCACCTAAGGCTGATGCCATCAAGAAAATTATCGCAGCTTACCACACTGATGAAGTGAAAAAAGTTATCGAAGAAACATCAGACGGTTTGGATCAACCAGTTTGGTAATAAGACACAGGGAGGTGGGAGAGAGTTTCCACCTCTTGCTTTTGTATAGAGAGTTGATTTTAAAGAGGCACTTGTGGTCGTTCCAAGGACGCAAGTACGTAGTAGAAAGAGAGAGAAAATGGTTTTTCCTAGCGAACAAGAGCAGATTGAAAAATTTGAAAAGGATCATGTTGCCCAACATTATTTTGAAGTCTTGCGCACCTTAATTTCCAAGAAATCAGTCTTTGCCCAGCAGGTTGGACTCAAGGAAGTCGCAAACTATCTGGGTGAGATTTTCAAGCGTGTGGGGGCTGAAGTGGAGATTGATGAGAGCTACACGGCTCCCTTTGTCATGGCGCATTTCAAGAGTTCACGTCCGGATGCCAAGACCTTGATCTTCTATAATCACTATGACACCGTGCCAGCGGATGGCGACCAAGTATGGACAGAGGATCCTTTTACCCTTTCTGTGCGCAATGGTTTTATGTATGGGCGTGGGGTTGACGACGACAAAGGCCACATCACAGCTCGTTTGAGTGCTTTGAGAAAGTATATGCAGCACCACGATGACCTCCCTGTCAATATCAGCTTTATCATGGAAGGGGCAGAGGAATCTGCTTCCATGGATCTAGATAAGTATTTAGAGAAACACGCAGACAAACTTCGTGGAGCGGACTTGCTAGTCTGGGAACAAGGGACCAAGAACGCCTTGGAACAGCTGGAAATCTCTGGCGGAAACAAGGGAATTGTGACCTTTGATGCCAAGGTAAAAAGTGCGGATGTGGATATCCACTCGAGTTATGGTGGTGTCGTGGAATCAGCTCCATGGTATCTTATCCAGGCCTTAAGTAGTCTACGTGCAGCAGATGGACGTATCTTAGTAGAAGGCTTGTACGAGGATGTTCAAGAGCCAAATGAACGAGAACTAGCCTTGGTGGATACTTACGCCCAACGCAATCCTGAGGAAATCAGTCGCATTTATGGCTTGGAATTGCCTCTCTTACAAGAGGAACGTGCAGCCTTTCTAAAACGTTTCTTTTTCGAGCCAGCCCTTAATATCGAAGGGATTCAGTCAGGTTATCAAGGGCAAGGGGTTAAAACGATTTTGCCAGCAGAAGCCAGTGCTAAGCTAGAGGTTCGTTTGGTTCCTGGCCTAGAACCGCATGATGTTCTGGAAAAAATTCGGAAACAGCTAGACAAAAATGGCTTTGATAAGGTAGAATTATACTATACCTTGGGAGAGATGAGCTATCGAAGCGATATGAGCGCGCCAGCAATTCTCAATGTGATCGAGTTGGCCAAGAAATTCTATCCACAGGGCGTTTCAGTCTTGCCGACCACAGCGGGGACAGGGCCCATGCATACGGTCTTTGACGCCTTAGAGGTACCCATGGTGGCCTTCGGTCTAGGAAATGCCAATAGCCGAGACCATGGTGGAGATGAAAACGTGCGAATCGCCGATTACTACACCCATATTGAATTAGTAGAGGAGCTGATTAGAAGCTATGAGTAGAGATATTATCAAGTTAGATCAGATTGATGTGACTTTTCACCAAAAGAAGAGAACCATCACAGCGGTCAAGGATGTGACCATTCACATCCAAGAGGGGGATATCTACGGAATCGTTGGATATTCTGGAGCAGGGAAATCAACCCTTGTACGGGTGATTAACCTCTTGCAAAAGCCATCTGCTGGGAAAATTACCATTGATAACGATGTCATTTTTGATGGTAAGGTCACTTTGACGGCGGAGCAGTTACGTCGGAAACGTCAAGATATCGGGATGATTTTCCAACACTTTAATCTTATGAGCCAGAAAACGGCCGAGGAGAATGTGGCCTTTGCCCTTAAACATTCTGGACTCAGCAAGGAAGAAAAGAAAGCTAAAGTAGCCAAGTTGTTGGACTTGGTTGGCTTGGCTGATCGTGCAGAAAACTATCCGTCACAACTATCTGGAGGACAAAAACAGCGTGTGGCCATTGCGCGTGCCTTGGCCAATGATCCAAAAATCTTGATTTCAGACGAGTCAACGTCTGCCCTTGACCCTAAGACAACTAAGCAGATTTTGGCTTTGTTGCAAGATTTGAACCAAAAATTAGGATTGACCGTTGTCTTGATTACGCATGAAATGCAGATTGTCAAAGACATTGCCAACCGTGTGGCGGTCATGCAGGATGGCCGTTTGATTGAAGAAGGAAGTGTTCTTGAAATCTTCTCAGACCCTAAACAACCTTTGACCCAAGACTTCATCTCTACTGCAACAGGTATTGACGAAGCCATGGTTAAGATTGAGAAGCAAGAAATCGTAGAACATTTATCTGAGAACAGTATCTTAGTGCAGCTCAAGTATGCAGGGGCTTCGACAGACGAACCACTTTTGAATGAATTGTACAAACATTACCAAGTAACGGCCAATATCCTCTATGGAAATATCGAAATTCTCGATGGCACTCCTGTTGGAGAATTGGTGGTGGTCTTGTCAGGTGAAAAAGCAGCGCTAGTAGGTGCTCAAGATGCCATCCGTCAGGCTGGCGTCCAGCTAAAAGTATTGAAGGGAGGACAGTAAAATGACAGAGTTGATTCAAACTTATCTACCAAATGTCTACAAGATGGGCTGGGCTGGTCAGGCAGGCTGGGGAACAGCTATCTACCTAACTCTTTATATGACAGTTCTTTCCTTCATTATCGGAGGATTCTTGGGGCTGGTGGCAGGTCTCTTCCTCGTCTTGACAGCGCCAGGTGGTGTCTTGGAAAATAAGGTTATCTTTTGGATTTTAGACAAGATTACCTCTATTTTCCGTGCGGTTCCCTTTATTATCCTCTTGGCAATCATGTCGCCACTGTCTCACTTGATTGTCAAAACAAGTATCGGGCCAAATGCAGCCCTTGTCCCCCTTTCTTTTGCAGTCTTTGCCTTCTTTGCCCGTCAGGTGCAGGTGGTCTTGGCTGAACTAGATGGTGGTGTTATTGAGGCGGCTCAAGCGAGCGGAGCGACCTTCTGGGACATCGTGGGTGTTTATCTATCAGAAGGTCTTCCAGATTTGATTCGTGTGACGACTGTGACCTTGATTTCCCTTGTTGGGGAAACAGCTATGGCCGGTGCGGTTGGTGCTGGTGGTATCGGTAACGTAGCCATTGCCTATGGATTTAATCGTTACAACCACGATGTGACTATCTTGGCAACCATTATTATCATTTTGATTATCTTTACAATCCAGTTCTTGGGAGATTTCTTGACCAAGAAATTGAGTCATAAATAAATGGAAGGAGTTCAACGCGACTCCTTTTTGTTTTCTCACCGAAATGCAAGAAGGATAAAGCTTCTTTTTAGAAATATGCTATAATAAACAAAGGTCCCCAATTAGCAAATCAGAAAGTTTGCTGTAGAAGGGATGATAATGTAAAGGAGTTTGGCTGGTATGAATTATTTCGAGGGGAATGAGTTTTTCCTTCTCTTATTTGTAGTTTTACTGATTGGTTTTGTGGTAAATTTTTTTGAAAAACGTAAAGACTACTATATTTTGGCGCTCTCCCTCTTATTTGCAGGAGCTATCTATGGTAAGAGCCGGGCGATGATTGTCTATTTACTCGCCTTTATCGTTTACCAGTATTTTCTGGTTTTTCTAGCGCAGCGGATAGAGGCAAAGCGGCTGAAACCGCTGGTTTTCCTTTCCATTCTTCCTTTGGTGATCAATAAAGTCTTTGCTCTGACTTCTCTGCATTTGTTGACCTTTATTGGAATTTCTTACATGTCCTTTAAGACCATTCAGATCATGCTAGAGATATCGGATGACTTAATCAAAGAAAAAATCAGTGCAAAAGATTATCTACAGTTTTTGCTCTTTTTCCCAACAGTTAGTGCTGGTCCAATTGATCGGAGTAGGAGATTTTTAAAAGAGATGAACGAGGTCATGCCCCGAAAAGAGTATCTAGAGTTAGCAGGGGACGGTGTGTATCGTATCGTTCTAGGCCTCCTTTACAAGATTGTTTTATCAACCTATGTTTACCAGATGTTACTCGCTCTAAATAATACGGACATAGTCGTTTACTCAATCAAGTATATGTACCTCTATACCTTGTATCTGTTCTTTGACTTTGCAGGCTACAGTCTAATGGCCGTTGGAAGTAGTAATATTCTAGGTATTCAGACACCGATGAACTTTAACAAACCTTTCTTGAGTGTCGATATCAAAGATTTCTGGACCAGATGGCATATCACCTTGTCGACCTGGTTGAGAGATTTTGTATTTTCAAGAGTATTGATGCAGGTTATCAGGAAAAAATGGTTTAAAAATAGACTACACAATGCAACCTATGCCTATATGGTCAATATGTTGGTCATGGGTTTTTGGCATGGTCTTAGTGTTAGTTACATTGTCTATGGTTTTTATCATGGTGTCTTGATGGCTGGATTTGAAGTGTATCAAAAGAAAAGCAATTTTTATAAAAAAAATAAAAATAAGAACTGGTATAAGCTACTAAGTTGGTTTGTGACCATGAATTTGGTTATGATTGGTTTCTTTATCTTTTCAGGTGAACCCTATAAAATCTTACTGACGATTTTAAAGAGATAAGAGATTGAAAAGAAATCGGCCAGATTGAAGGGATAGGATAAAACGAGATGATTAAATTAAAAGCATTTTTACTATCGCTTGTGCTCGTAATTGCGACGCTTGCCCTTTTAAATGTGACGTATGTCAAGAAGCTTGATGATTATTATAAAGTCAAGGATAACAGTATTCGTTATAGCACCTCGTATGAAAAGTATAAAAGTAGAGATATTATAACAAGCAATATCACCCCCAATACACTAGTTCTAATGGGTTCCTCAGAGTTGGTTGCGACGATAAATGAGGACTATCATCCAAATAAAATTTTTAACTACAACGATTTTAATATCATGCAGATTGGGACCAGTTATTCTCAAAATATCATTCAAGCCTCTACTTTAGCCTCTATTGAAGGATCTATGAGCAAGCGAAAAGTAGCTATAGTAGAGTCTGTTCAGTGGTTTGAAAAAGATGGGACTCATCAAGATGCCTTTTTGAACAAGGCTTCTCAGGAACATATTTTTCACATGCTAGATAATGACAAGATTAGTAAAGAAACGAAAGAAAAACTAATCAATCGCATTATCGAGATTACCAAGGGGAACAAGCAACAAAATGACATCTACAAAAAATACAAAAGTTATTTCATAGATGGAAAAGGAACCATTGTTGATAAAAAACTATTAGAGTTTGAGAACGCGATGTATTCCTTTAAGCTCAAACAGACTTTTTATCAAAAACATGCCAAATCAGATTATCCTTTACTAGGAGACAAAACCCCAGACTATGATTGGCAGAAGATGACGGATCAGTTTGTGGAAGAGGTCAAAAAGAAAACAGACAATAATGACTATGCTGTTGATAATAACTACTACAATACTTACTTAAAAGATCGCTATGCATCATTGAGAGATTCTAATAAAGATTTGAGCTATCTGGAGTCACCAGAATATTCAGATATGGAACTCTTCTTGACAGTTGCCAAAGAATTGGGCATTGAAGTTGAGGTTATTATTTTCCCAGTAAACGGGAAATGGAATGACTACACTGGTGTCTCAAGAGAGATGCGAGAAAAAACTTATAAAAAAATAGAAGATGTCGCAAAAAGCCATGGTGTAACCGTATTAAACTATGGAAACAGAGAGTATGATGATTACTTTTTATTTGACGTGATGCACGTTGGAGTGAAAGGATGGATGGAAGTTGAAAAAGAACTTTACAAATTTGCAAACCAAGCTAACTAACACTCATCGATTAATCTTGTGGACACTATTTTTCTATACGGTCATCTTGAGTATCGTGATCTACTGTTTTGTGACCGATTTTTCGAATATTCAAGAATTTATCTATAGTGAATTTTAAGATTGTATACAAAAAGGTCCTGGAGCTAGGCATTGCTAGTCTTCAGGGCTTTTACCTTATAGTTTATCAGCTATTTTTTGACTTAGAAATTGCCCAACCACAGCCCCAATCAAGGCACCTAGGAGGATGCTTGAAACAAAGAGAAGGATTTTGTCCAACTCTGGAGCGACCATGATACGGTCAATGTATTCTTGGGATTTCCCACGCGCAAGTAAGGTAGCCACGTAAGCTTTGGGACGGATCCACATGAGGAAGATAGGGCCACTTGTGCTAAAAGCAAAGACGAGGAAGGAGAGGGTGTTTTTGATTCGGTCTTTGTAGTTTCCGAGACGAGCGATGGCATCTGCTGCAAGACCACAAGCGAGTCCTGGGAGAAAGGCACCAGCGCCATGCTTGCTAGCTAGGAAGAAAAGTGCCATAAAAAGTCCTAGAGTGGTGATAGCGCCAAAACGAGGGACCTTCGTCAAAAGAAGCATATAGACACTGCCGCCGACAAGGGCAGAAAAGGCAGGTGCGTAGAACATATTGCCTGTTTGATCGACCAGGTGTCCTAGGAAGACTCCAATCCCTACACAGAGAAAGTAGAGGACGGTGGCCAAGAGGGTGGTTAAGATATTTTTCTTCATGAGAATCTCCTTGATGCGAATTAACAAAACCAATTGTATCACGCTTTTTGAGGATTGTAAATGGGAGTTCTATATTTTTGAAAACGCTTGAAATATGATATAATAGTTACATCGTTAGTTTAAGGAGAGTAGCATGGGAAAATTTCTAGAATTCGTCTTTAATCGTATCTTTTTGGGAATGATGGCGACGGCTTATTTCTGGCTATTAACACTAGCAGGAGGAGTGGTATTTGGTTTGGCACCAGCTAGTGCAACTCTTATGAGTTTGTATGGGGAGCATGGTTATACCTATCGAGCCTACCATTTGAAGGAAGCTTGGGAATTGTATAAGAGCAATTTTGTCAAGAGTAATCTGGCTTTCTATAGTTTTGTGTTTGTGGATCTTGTCCTAGTTTATGGTTTATACCTTCTAGTTCAATTGCCCCACCAGACGATTTTCCACCTCTTGGCGACCTTTCTCAATGTCCTTGTAGTTGCTCTTGTCTTTCTAGCCTATACTGTTTCCTTGAAACTTCAGGTGTACTTTGATTTATCCTACCAAAATACCTTGAAACTGTCCCTTATAGGGATTTTTATGAGCTTACCTGCGATTGCCAAGGTTTTACTCGGGTCTGCTCTCCTTGTAGGAGTTGGTTATTATATGCCTGCCTTGCTTTTTTTTGTAGGAATTGGAATGTGGCATTTCTTTATCAGTGATATGTTGGAACCTATTTATGAAAGTATCCATGAAAAATTGGCGACAAAATAGAATGAAGCAGTTTTGGCTTCACTCTCTTTTACGGATTTATAGTTTGGTCATGATCGTGGTCATTGCCAGTTTTGCGATTATGCTATCGTATGCTGACTGGGATTCACGTGAGAAAGAGGCCCAACGGGTTGCAGAACGTGTGACCACTCGGACAGTGAGTGAAGTGGAATACTATCACAGAGAGTCAACCCAACTTGCTCAGTCTTTGGTTGAAAATCAGGCCCGTATCGAAGGAATTTACAAGTATTTCAGTCTCAGCACACCAGACTATTTCTATTGGCAATTAGAGCGTAAAACTTCGCCTTATATCTCTGTTTCCCTGTATGAAAATATTGATGACCTCTATGTTCGGAATGATTTTGTGACTGGAGTGGCTATTGTTCTTCAGGACTACAAGGAAGTCTATGTTTCGACTAGAGAAAAACGCAGTGGAGAGAAAATTCCTGCGGAGGATTTTAAGCCAACAGCCAATAGTTTTGCCATTCCTGTTTCCGATCCTGTGTCTGACAAGGATTTAGGAGTGATCTATATCTCCCTATCCCCAGATGTTTTACATGGCGCTATTGACAATACTCGGGGTCATATCCCAATGGCTGTAACAGTAACTTCGCCTTTTGAGACTGAGATGTTCCATATTGGGGAGAAGGTCTCAGCCGAGCGAGAAAACTGGTTTGTAGGTGTCACCTCTCACGGTTATCAGGTTCGAGTTGCTGTTCCTAAAAATTTTGTTCTTACAGGAACTTTGACGAGTTCAGCTGTCATTATTGGGCTAAGTATTCTCTTTATCATTATTTTGTACGTGACCCTTAGACAGACTTTTTCAAATTACCAAAAGCAGGTCGTAGACCTAGTAGATTCGATCGAGGTGATTGCTCAAGGGGAAGAAGGCCTTCGAATCGATACCTCTGAAAAAGACCAAGAGTTGCTTCTCATTGCAGAAACAACCAATGATATGTTGGATCGCCTGGAAAAAAATATTCACGATATCTATCAGCTAGAGCTCAGCCAAAAGGATGCCAATATGCGAGCCCTACAGGCTCAAATCAATCCTCACTTTATGTACAATACTTTGGAGTTTTTACGGATGTATGCCGTCATGCAAAGTCAGGATGAACTGGCAGATATTATCTATGAATTTAGTAGCTTGTTACGCAACAATATCTCCGACGAGCGGGAAACGACCTTGAAGCAGGAGTTGGAATTTTGCCGAAAATATAGCTATCTCTGTATGGTGCGTTATCCTAAATCCATTGCCTATGGTTTCAAGATTGCACCAGAATTGGAAGAAATGAGAATTCCAAAATTTACACTCCAACCATTAGTAGAAAACTACTTTGCCCATGGTGTTGACCATCGCAGAACAGATAATGTCATCAGTATCAAAGCCTTGAAGGGCCAAGGATTCGTTGAAATCCTAGTAGTAGATAATGGTCGGGGAATGTCCGCTGAGAAACTAGCTGCCTTGCAAGAAAAATTAACTCAGCGAAGTTTTGAACACGAAGCAAGCTATAGTGGAGAGCGGCAATCAATTGGAATAGTAAATGTACACGAACGCTTTGTTCTCTACTTTGGGGATCGCTACCAAATCAGTGTAGAGTCAGCTGAGCAAGAAGGTGTTCGTTACCATATCATCATCCAGGATGAATAGAAAGGGTAGAAATGTATAAAGTTTTATTAGTAGACGATGAGTACATGGTGACAGAGGGGCTCAAGCGATTAATCCCCTTTGAAAAATGGGATATGCAAGTCGTCGCAACAGCTAATCACGCAGATGATGCTTTGGACTATATTAAGAAAAATCCAGTAGATGTGGTCATTTCCGATGTCAACATGCCAGATAAGACCGGACTTGAGATGATTAGGGAAATGAAAGAGCTACTTCCAGATACCTATTATATCTTGCTGTCTGGTTATCAGGAGTTTGAGTACGTTAAAAAAGCCATGAACCTTAGTGTCGTGGATTATCTGGTCAAGCCAGTAGACAAGGTGGAGTTGGGCAATTTATTAGAAAAAATTGCGCAACAGCTTCAGGAAAAGGTGGAGCAAAGTCAGACCCTCAGTCAAGAATTGGATGAGACAGGATTTACGAACTACCTGTCAGGTAAAGACAGCTGGTGGATTGGTCTATCCAAGGAAAAGCAGGGTTCTTTTACCATTCCTTACTATGTTTTGGGGCAAGACTGGCAGATTTTCATCTCTGATCAACCGCTCGATGGCATCGTCGTGACACCATTTGAAGCACCCTACCAGCAGTCCTTTGAGAATTGGAAGATTAACGCTGAAAAAGCCCTTTTCTACGGTTCAGTCAATCTAGAAAAATCCGAGAGTTTGTTTGCTTATTACGAGCCGATTTATCGGGTGATTATCCAAGGGAATATCAATCAAATCATCGAAGAATTAACCTTGCTAGAGAAGGTCGTCTTGGAGAATACCCCGCGCGTGGCTATCACGAAGCAGCTCTTCACCCAGTTTGTCATGGATGTCTTTCATTTGTTTGAACACCTAAAAGCAGATGATATGACCGAGATAGTCAAAGCTATCCATGCCATTAACACCTTTGAAGAATTGGTTGCCTATATCAAAGAAACCTTGACCAAGTTCTTTGGCCAGTACCGCATGAATGAAAATGTGGTGAGCGTTCTGGAGGTGATTGGGCGTGATTATCAGAAAGAGCTCTCACTTAAGGATATTAGCAAGGATCTCTTTATCAATCCTGTCTATCTCGGTCAGCTGATCAAGAGGGAAACCAACTCAACCTTTGCGGAATTGCTCAATAAACAGCGAATTAAGGCAGCGCAGCAACTCTTACTTTCGACCAGTGATAGTATCGAAGATATTTGCTATGCAGTTGGCTATAGTAATGTTGGATATTTCTATAAGGTTTTCCGTAAATTGTGCGGAAAATCACCGAAAGCTTATCGGAAACAAGTTGAAACCAGCTTGTAAAAGTTGTATTCCTGTACAAAAAATGCTATAATGTTCAAAATATCTTATGGAGGAAAACATGAAAAAGAATCCTATTTATCTTTGGGTCTTGTTAGTCCTATCAGCCCTCATTTCATCTATGTCATTATTTGGAATCTTGAGTCCATTGCCAAGTAAAGATGTGCTTCGTGCGAGCCTGGCGAATAGCGGGACGCTTACTGCCCAGCAATTAGAAGACACAGTCAACTATACTTACCAAGTAACAGCGTCATCACACTCTATTTTTAATACGTTGTTGATTGTCTTATCTGCAATTCTAGTTGTAGTAGCCTTTGTATTTCTCCTACGTAAAAATGTGCAATTCGCAAACTATGCTTATATTGGCTATGTTCTACTAGCGATTGTTGGTTTGGTTTATAGCTATATGAACGTTCAAGATGCGGTTCAATTAATCAAAGATACTACTCTCGGCTTAGGAATGGGAGCATTAGCACAAGGAACGAATATTTTGTTCATCATTATCAATGTTCTCTTTTTAGCCTTAGTCTTTTACAAGATGTGGCGCCAACAAAAAGATTTGGCTGAAGAAGCCGGAGCAGAGGAAGTTGCCTAAGTATTGACAAAAGAGAACTATCAAGTTACAATCTTGGTAGTTCTTTTACTATCCAAAAATAAAAATCGAGGTCAATATGAAAAAAATATCCTTAGTTTATATCAGTTTGAGCGGAAATACAGAGAGTTTTGTAACCCGACTTAAGGACTATCTCTTGTCCCAGCACGAAGGAATTGAGGTCCAAAAGATCCATATCAAGGATTTGGTCAAGGAAGGGAAAGATTTCTTTGAGATGGATCATCCTTATGTCGCCTTTTTACCCACCTATTTAGAAGGTGGGAATGGGGTCGACAACGGCGATGTTGAGATTCTGACAACTCCAGTGGGTGATTTTATCGCCTATGGAGACAATGCTAGTAAGTGTTTTGGGGTAGTGGGATCTGGTAATCGCAATTTTAACAATCAATACTGCCTGACAGCCAAGCAGTATAGCCAGCGCTTTGGCTTCCCGGTCCTAGCAGACTTTGAAATGCGTGGTATGCTGGGAGATATTAAAAAAGTCGCAGCAATTATTGCGGATTTGTATGAGTTAGAAACAGAAAAATAAAGTAGTACTGAGGGGCAGCTGAGATTTTCAACTGCCTTTGAGTATGCAAAAAGCACCCTGTAAGGGTGCCATTTTGTAAACTATCCTGCTTTTCCGATGGCAAGTGCATAGATAAAGAAAATAGCAAAGCCAAAGAGGAAAATCAATCCTGCGATAGCGAGGAGTTTTAGCCAAGAAGGAAGATTTTTATTCTCACGTGTCACCAATACATAGTTCAAGAGAGCGAAGAATGGTGTTGTCAGGAAAGAACCGATCATGGCAAAGCGAAGCATGGTGGAAACTTGTCCAGCAAAGAACTTGATGATGACGATACCAATGATAGCGGTAATGGTCATCCAGATGTTCAAAGATTTGCGAGTATCCTCTTTTTGACGAATCAAGAGTCGTAGCGATTCCTGATTGACACGAGAGTAGCCATCGATAACGGTGATGACCGTTCCAAAGATACAGAGAAAGGCGATAAAGGTAATCAAATAACGAGACCATTCTCCAAGAACAGAGGCATACATACCCACAAACTGAGAAATGTACTTGGCTGAAGCGGCTTCAACTGCTTGTCCTGTAGGATACTGAATAAGCGCTCCTAGTGCCACGAAGAATACAGCTAGGATAGCAGTTCCAATGTAACCAATGTTAAAGTCGAAAAGGGCGTCCTCTGTATTAAAGTTGACAGTCTTTTTCTTTTCAGCAGACCAGAGTGAATTGATGGCTGAAATTTCAATAGGAGCAGGCATCCATCCTAAGAGGGAAACGATGAAAGGGAGGGCCGCCATTTGCCAAGGTGTCTTTTCGACAAAATCAGAGCTGTATTCTGGATGCTTAATTGCTGCAATGATAACTGCAAGAACTGTTGCAATGGTCAAAGCAGACATGATCCATTTTGCCATACCATCCAATAGTTTATAGCCACCAAAGAGTAGCATGGCCCAAATGACTGCAACAAGGATAAGGGACCATTGAGTGATACTAAGACCAATCATTGGGAAGGCGCTAGCGATGATAGCTGAGCAAAGGATAGCGACTCCAGCTGTATTAACCATAGCAGAGAAGACATTGAGGACAAAGAAAATCCAGAGATAGAGTTTCCCTTTTTCGGCGTAGCCTTCTACCAAGGTCTTGCCAGTGTCGGCAGTATATTCGGCACCAAAACGGAAAAATGGATATTTAAAAACATTGGCCAAGATAACCAAGAGGAGTAGTGACCAACCATAAGAACCACCAGCTTGAGTGGAGGATACGATATGAGAACCTCCAACGGCGGCAGAAGCCATTAGGATTCCTGGCCCCATTGCCTTTAGTTTGCTTGCCCAGGTTGACTAATTTGATAACGTAACTTGTGACATAATAAACACTCCTATTTTTGAATTTTCAGAATAATCTGAATAGATAGCTACTATTCTACAAAAAACTTAAAGGAAATGCAAGAATATTTTGAAAAAATATAGAAAATTACAGAAAACTTTACATGTACTGATGAAATTTCTCCAAGGAGAATATAGTTAAGGCTAAAAAAGTCCGAGAAGAAAGCTTCTCGGATTTTGATTATTTCAATTGATCTGTAACGTCTTTTGAGAGCAACATTCCCAGATGGTAAGTTTTATTGATATGTGCAATGACATCATTGATATTTTCAGTCGTGTGAATTTTCTCTTTGATGTCAGACCTAAATGTCTCGTCCTTCAAGAGTTGCTCTTGGTAGAGTCTTTGAAGTCTTTCCTTCTCGTACTTATTGAGCAGAAAAAGGAAAACCAAGCTAAGTACAACGAGGATATAAGCATATTGGCTCATAAGGAATCTCCCAGTGTGATAAAGAAATAGTAAAAGTGAATAAATTATTTCATTGAACAGCTGCAAGGCCGAACAAAATATAAATGTTATTTTGCCTCAATCTTTCAGATTGCTTTCAAGTAATTTAAAAGATTACGACATGAGCCTAACCAAATCGATATTATTTGGTTAGGTGAATTAGTGAAGCAGTTAGCTAGTCCGCATATAGCGGCTAGCGTCTAACAATTAGGAACTTTAGTTCCAATTGTTAGTACTGAATCACATCTTCTCCGGCGCTTCTACTCCGAGCAAACGAAGAGCTTCTTTGAGGACGACTGCGGTTGCGTAGCTGAGGGCCAGACGACTGTCGCGCTCAGGACTTTCATCTAGGATACGTGTATGTGCATAATATTTGTTAAATGCTTGAGCCAAACCAATCGCAAATTTCGCAATGATAGAAGGTTCAAAGTTATCTGCTGCACGATTGATAATACGTGGGAAGTCTTGGATGAGCTTGATGATTTCCCAGCTTTCAGCATCATTCAGGCTATAGTTGCTAGCTGTATCTGGTTTGAAATCGGCTTTGCGCAAGATAGATTGGATACGAGCGTAGGCGTATTGAACGTAAGGTCCAGTTTCTCCTTCAAAGGATACCATAGCTTCAAGGTCGAAGTCATATCCATTTGTACGGTCGGTCTTAAGATCATAGAACTTGATAGCCCCAACTCCAACAGCGTGGGCAACCTGGTCTTTATTTTCTAACTCAGGATTTTTCGCTTCGATTTGGGCCTTGGCACGACTAACAGCCTCTGCAATAGTAGGCTCTAGTAAGATGACATTTCCTTTACGAGTAGAGAGTTTTTTCCCTTCTTTTGTTACCAATCCAAACGGAACATGGACAATGTCTTGGCTCCAATCGTAGCCCATCTCTTGTAGTACTGCCTTGAGTTGTTTGAAGTGGGCAGATTGCTCTTGACCAACAACATAGATGGATTTTGCAAATTGGTATTCCTTTTTACGGTAGAGGGCTGCAGCCAAGTCACGTGTGATATAGAGAGTTGCACCATCAGATTTTTTGATAAGGGCTGGATGTTCAATTCCATATTTCTCAAGATTGACAACTTGAGCCCCTTCTGACTCAACAAGAAGTCCTTTTTCAGCGAAAATATCTACAACAGCATCCATCTTATCGTTGTAGAAGGCTTCTCCGTTGTAGCTGTCAAATTCGACTTGCAGTTCATTGTAAAGGCGGTTGAATTCCACTAAACTTTCATCACGGAACCATTGCCAGAGAGCGAGGGCTTCCTCGTCTCCATTCTCCAGTTTGCGGAACCATTCGCGTGCTTCTTCATCCAAGCTAGGGTCTTTTTCAGCTTCAGCATTGATGCGAACGTAGAGTTTAAGAAGTTCATCGATTGGATGCGCTTTAACGGCTTCCTCATTTCCCCATTTCTTGTAGGCAACGATTAACATTCCAAACTGTTTGCCCCAGTCTCCCAAATGGTTGACCTTGACCGTTTGATAGCCGATTTTTTGGAAAATATGTGACAAGCTATCTCCGATAACCGTTGAGCGCAGGTGACCAATAGAAAATGGTTTAGCGATATTAGGACTAGACATGTCGATAACGATATTTTCTTGTTTGCCAATGGTTTGGTCGGCATAGTGCTCTTTTTCAGTGATAACATCCTGTAATACCTGAGCCGAAATAGCAGATTTATCAAGGAAAAAGTTGACGTAAGGTCCTGTTGCGACAACCTTTTCAAAGGCTTGACTATTGATTTTTTCAGCAATATCTGTTGCAATCATTTGAGGAGCTTTACGCTCGACCTTTGCTAGAGAAAAGGCAGGGAAGGCGATGTCTCCCATTTCTGAGTTTTTAGGTGTTTCCAGTAAATTTAAAATAGCCTCTTGATCCAGGCTATCAATGACGCTAGCCAACTCGCTAGCAATCAATTCTTTTGTATTCATAAGGGCTCCTTTTGGGCTTTTTTACTATTTTAACACAATTTACTACATTTTTTGAGAAAGAAAAGAATTTTTTTGAATTATCTAGTTTTTTTGGTATAATATAGTTATAAAATAAATGTAAAACTTGTTATAAATATTCACTTAAGAGGATAATATGAGAAAAAGAGAACGGCATCAATTGATTAAAAAGATGATCACCGAAGAAAAACTTGGGACACAAAAAGAGATTCAAGATCGTTTAGAAGCTCGTAATGTTTATGTGACACAAACGACTTTATCGCGTGATTTGCGTGAAATCGGCTTGACCAAGGTTAAGAAAAATGATATGGTGTATTATGTACTAGCAAATGAGACAGATAAGATTGATTTAGTTGAGTTTTTGTCTCATCATTTAGAAGGAGTTGCAAGAGCTGAGTTCACCTTGGTACTTCATACCAAACTTGGGGAAGCTGCAGTCTTAGCAAACATTGTAGATGCAAACAAGGATGAATGGATTTTAGGAACGGTTGCTGGTGCTAATACCTTATTGGTTATTTGTCGAGACCAGCACGTTGCCAAGCTGATGGAAGATCGTTTGCTAGATTTGATGAAAGATAAATAAGGTCTTGGGAGTTGCTCTCAAGACTTATTTTTAGCAAGGAGAGACGGAAAATGGCAATAGAAAAGCTATCACCCGGCATGCAACAGTATGTGGATATTAAGAAACAATACCCAGATGCTTTTTTGCTTTTTCGGATGGGTGATTTTTACGAGTTGTTCTATGAAGATGCAATTAATGCAGCACAGATTTTAGAAATTTCCTTAACGAGTCGGAATAAAAATGCAGAAAATCCGATACCCATGGCGGGTGTCCCCTATCATTCTGCCCAGCAGTACATCGATGTTCTGATTGAGCAGGGCTATAAAGTTGCCATTGCAGAACAGATGGAAGATCCCAAACAAGCGGTTGGTGTTGTCAAGCGAGAGGTGGTCCAGGTCATCACACCTGGAACGGTCGTTGATAGCAGTAAGCCGGATAGTCAGAATAATTTCTTGGTTGCCTTAGATCGTGATGGCAATCAGTTTGGTCTGGCTTATATGGATCTGGTGACAGGTGATTTTTATGTGACAGGTTTATTGGATTTCACTCTCGTTTGTGGGGAAATCCGTAACCTCAAGGCGCGAGAAGTGGTGCTGGGTTATGACTTGTCTGAGGAAGAAGAACAAATCCTCAGTCGTCAGATGAATTTGTTGCTTTCCTATGAGAAGGAAGGCTTTGAGGATATTCATTTACTGGATCCACGACTGGCAGCTGTGGAGCAAGCAGCAGCTAGTAAGCTCCTCCAGTATGTTCATCGGACCCAGATGCGGGAATTGAACCACCTCAAACCAGTTATTCGCTATGAAATCAAAGATTTCTTGCAGATGGATTATGCGACCAAGGCTAGTCTGGATTTGGTTGAGAATGCCCGTTCAGGTAAGAAGCAAGGGAGTCTTTTCTGGCTTTTGGATGAAACCAAAACGGCTATGGGTATGCGTCTCTTGCGTTCTTGGATTCATCGTCCCTTGATTGATAAGGAACGAATCATCCAACGTCAAGAGGTGGTGCAGGTCTTTCTTGACCATTTCTTTGAGCGTAGTGATTTAACGGACAGTCTCAAGGGTGTTTATGATATCGAACGTTTGGCTAGTCGGGTTTCTTTTGGCAAGACCAATCCCAAGGATCTCTTGCAATTGGCGACCACCTTATCCAGTGTACCACGGATTCGTGCGATTTTAGAAGGCATGGAGCAACCTGCCCTGGCCTATCTTATCAAACAGTTAGATGCCATTCCAGAGTTAGAGAGCTTGATTAGTGCTGCCATTGCTCCTGAAGCTCCTCATGTGATTACGGAAGGTGGCATTATCCGTACAGGATTTGATGAGACCTTAGACAAGTACCGTCGTGTGCTCAGAGAAGGGACTAGCTGGATTGCTGAGATTGAGGCTAAGGAGCGGGAAAACTCTGGCATCAGCACGCTTAAGATTGACTACAATAAAAAGGACGGCTACTATTTCCATGTGACTAATTCGCAACTGGGAAATGTGCCAGCCCACTTTTTCCGCAAGGCAACGCTGAAAAACTCGGAACGCTTTGGGACTGAGGAATTGGCCCGTATCGAGGGAGATATGCTGGAGGCGCGTGAGAAGTCAGCCAACCTAGAGTATGAAATCTTTATGCGCATCCGTGAGGGAGTCAGCAAGTACATCCAGCGTTTGCAGGCTCTAGCCCAAGGAATTGCAACGGTTGATGTCTTGCAAAGTCTCGCAGTTGTGGCTGAAACACAGCATTTGATCCGACCTGAGTTTGGGGATGATTCACAAATCGATATCCAAAAGGGACGCCATGCTGTCGTCGAAAAGGTCATGGGAGCTCAGACCTACATTCCAAACAGTATCCAGATGGCAGAAGATACCAGTATTCAGCTAATCACAGGGCCCAACATGAGTGGGAAGTCTACCTACATGCGCCAACTAGCTATGACGGCGATTATGGCCCAGCTAGGCTCGTATGTGCCGGCAGAAAGCGCCCATTTGCCGATCTTCGATGCCATCTTTACCCGTATCGGAGCAGCAGATGACTTGGTTTCAGGTCAATCAACCTTCATGGTGGAGATGATGGAGGCCAACAATGCCATTTCGCATGCGACCAAGGACTCCTTGATTCTCTTCGATGAATTGGGACGGGGAACGGCAACTTATGACGGGATGGCTCTTGCCCAGTCCATCATCGAATACATCCATGAACATATCGGAGCCAAAACCCTCTTTGCGACCCACTACCATGAGTTGACCAGTCTGGAGTCTAGCTTGGAACACTTGGTCAACGTCCACGTGGCAACCTTAGAACAGGATGGACAGGTTACCTTCCTTCACAAGATTGAACCAGGTCCAGCTGATAAATCCTACGGTATCCATGTTGCTAAGATCGCTGGCTTACCAGGAGAACTTTTAGCAAGAGCGGATAAGATTTTAACGCAACTGGAGAATCAAGGGACGGAAAGCCCTGCTCCAATGAGAGAAACAAGTGCTGTTACTGAACAGATGTCACTCTTTGACGCGCCTGCAGAACATCCTATCCTAGCAGAATTAGCTAAACTGGATGTATACAATATGACACCTATGCAGGCTATGAATGTCTTGGTCGAGTTCAAACAAAAGTTATAAAAAGAATCCCACTCATGCATTTGTGAGTGGGATTTTTCTCTATTACTTTTTATGAGCCAAGAGTTGATTGATGTGGTCCACTTTTTTAGCTTCTCTTTTATAGAGAATAATCCAGATGATGAGGTAGACGATCGCAAACTCTGGAATGAGTTGGAGATAGAAGGTCCAGTGGAAGGGGAACCAACCAGCCAGAGTTGCTAGTGGAACAAAGCCAGCCAGCATGAGGAAGAAATGGGAAAGTGTTGCACGGAGCAGGCTCCAGTCACGGCTGAATAAGCGACTGCCAAAGCTAAAGAGAACGCCGATAGCTGACCAGATGATCATGCAGTAGAGCAAGACTAGGGCACCGTGAACCTGATGTTGAACCATCGCTTGGCCGATGAGAGACTCGGGACTCAGCGGGGCATAGGTATTTGGTGCATAAATGAGTGAAAAAAGGATAGAGAGGATGAGGCCGATGAGTACACCAGTGGCTGCATCGTGAAAGATTTGTTTTTTCATAGTTCTAATTTCTCCTTGATGTTTTTTAGGTAACGGCGTGAAGAGTAGGTGAAGCTTTCGTTTTTGAGAAAGATTTCGACCAGGCCGTTGGGAGTGAGTTTGAGATGAGAGATGGAGTCGATATTGACGATTTCAGATTGGGAAATTTGGATAAAAGTGGTCGGCAAGAGTTCAAGAACCTGATAGAGTCGCAAATCAACGCTGTAGGTCTGACTGGCAGTTTCTGCTAGAACCTTTCGATTCTCGATATAGAAGCGCTGTATCTTACAAATCTTAACTAGATAGACCTGATCTTCAATCTTTCCTTTGATTGTTTCTTTTTGGTCAAGATTTTCAGCGAACTCGATGACTTTCTGGACTTTTTCGGTCGGCTGAGGAGTTTGGACAATCAGCTTTTCCTCCTCGTAAGTCTCATTAATCTGTAGTTCTACTTTCATAAATTTCCCTCCTTATATTTCATACAAAATTGTGATCACTTCCTGTACACCTTTATTAAACACTATTTTACGACCCATGGCAAGGGACTTTGTCTATGTGGAGGGATTTGGAGTCTATGTGGCGCTTGATTTTTCGGTCCTATCTGAAATGTGGTATAATAGCACTAATCAATTTCTAGGAAAATAGATACAGAAAGGGGCTGAAAGATGTCTCATATTATTGAATTGCCAGAGGTACTGGCAAACCAGATAGCGGCAGGGGAGGTTATCGAACGTCCTGCCAGTGTAGTCAAAGAGTTGGTAGAAAATGCAATTGACGCGGGTTCTAGTCAGATTATCATTGAGATTGAGGAAGCTGGTCTCAAGAAAATCCAAATCACTGATAATGGTCATGGAATTGCCCACGATGATGTGGAATTGGCCTTGCGTCGACATGCGACCAGTAAGATAAAAAATCAAGCAGACCTCTTTCGGATTCGGACGCTTGGTTTTCGTGGTGAAGCCCTGCCTTCTATCGCTTCTGTCAGTGTCTTGACTCTGTTGACGGCGGTGGATGGTGCGAGTCATGGGACCAAGCTCGTTGCGCGTGGGGGTGAAGTTGAGGAAATCATCCCAGCGACTAGTCCTGTGGGGACCAAGGTTTGTGTGGAGGACCTCTTTTTCAATACACCTGCCCGTCTCAAGTATATGAAGAGCCAGCAAGCGGAGTTGTCTCATATCATCGATATTGTCAACCGTCTGGGCCTTGCTCATCCTGAGATTTCTTTTAGTTTAATCAGTGATGGCAAGGAAATGACGCGAACAGCTGGAACTGGCCAACTGCGCCAAGCTATCGCAGGGATTTACGGTTTGGCGAGTGCCAAGAAGATGATTGAAATTGAGAACTCTGACCTAGATTTCGAAATTTCAGGTTTTGTTTCATTGCCTGAATTGACACGAGCAAATCGTAACTATATCAGTCTCTTCATCAATGGCCGTTATATCAAGAACTTCCTGCTTAATCGTGCTATTTTGGATGGTTACGGAAGCAAGCTTATGGTGGGCCGTTTTCCACTGGCTGTCATTCACATCCATATCGACCCTTATCTAGCGGATGTCAATGTGCATCCGACCAAGCAAGAAGTGCGAATTTCCAAGGAAAAAGAACTGATGACGCTGGTTTCAGAAGCTATTTCTAACAGTCTCAAGGAACAAGCCTTGATACCTGATGCTTTAGAAAATCTTGCCAAGTCGACCGTGCGCAATCGTCAAAAGGTAGAGCAGACCATTCTCCCACTCAAAGAAAACACGCTCTACTATGAAAAAACAGAACTCTCAAAACCCAGTCGAGCTGAGGTGGCTGATCATCAGGTTGAATTAACTGAGGAGGGGCAGGATTTAACCCTGTTTGCCAAGGAAACCTTGGACCAGCTGACCAAGCCAGCAAAATTGCATTTTGCAGAGAGAAAGCCTGCTAACTACGACCAACTAGACCATCCAGAGTTAGATCTTGCTAGCCTCGATAAGGCTTATGACAAGCTGGAGCGAGAAGAAGCATCCAGCTTCCCAGAGTTGGAATTTTTCGGACAAATGCACGGCACTTATCTCTTTGCCCAGGGGAGAGATGGGCTCTACATCATAGACCAACATGCGGCTCAGGAACGGGTTAAATACGAGGAATACCGAGAAAGTATTGGCAATGTTGACCAGAGCCAGCAGCAACTCCTAGTGCCCTACATCTTTGAATTCCCAGCAGATGATGCCCTTCGTCTCAGGGAAAGAATGCCTCTCTTAGAGGAAGTGGGTGTCTTTTTGGCAGAGTACGGAGAAAATCAATTTATCCTGCGTGAACATCCTATTTGGATGGCAGAGGAAGAGATTGAATCAGGCATCTATGAAATGTGTGATATGCTACTCTTGACCAAGGAAGTTTCTATCAAGAAATACCGAGCAGAGCTGGCAATCATGATGTCCTGCAAGCGGTCTATCAAGGCCAACCATCGTATCGATGACCATTCAGCTAGACAACTCCTCTATCAACTCTCTCAATGTGACAATCCTTACAACTGTCCACATGGCCGTCCTGTTTTGGTACATTTCACCAAGTCGGATATGGAAAAGATGTTCCGACGTATTCAGGAAAATCATACCAGCCTCCGTGAGTTGGGGAAATATTAAGAACACAAAAAGCCTTTGTTCCTTTTGAACAAGGCTTTTTAGTTTTTCTAAGGTGGGAACTTGATTGGACATGGGCAACTTGACACGATATTTACACTTGCTTGACAAGACCAGTTCTATAAAAATGTTGCGAAAACTGAATTAGGTGATTCCAGGCTTTGTAGAATCGTCGTTGTCTGAAGGAGTCTCAAGACCAATGACCTTATCAAGATAACGTTGTTTGGTTTTGAGAACCTTATTGATAGCGACAGCAGAAGCGATTAAGAGAACGAAGGTTAGCCAGATCCAAGTGGTGAATTCAGCTGGAAAACTAGAACCGGCTAAAAAGAGATAGATAGCCAGAGCCAATACAAAAATATAAATCACTTGCCAGAGACCAAAGGATTTAACCTTTTTATAGTATTTATCCTTGTCTTCCTCCAAAATCACTGCTGTGGAAGCTTTTTCAGAGATTTTATCCAGTAGTAGATAGTCAGTTGTCACTTGGAAAATCTTGCTTATTTCAATGATTTTTTCGATTTCAGGAAGTACTTGTCCAGACTCCCATTTGGAGATGCTTTGTCGAGAAACATTGATTTGTTCTGCTAGCTTTTCTTGGGACCAACCTTTTTCCTTTCTGAGCTCAAATAGTTTTTCTGCGAGTTTCATCATTCTATCCTCCTTTTTCTTCTTTTATCCTAACAATTTTTACTTATTATGAGAATACAATCTCCTGTACAATTTGTCAACCACCGGTTGCATCTTTTGTTGCAGTCTGTCTTGGGGAAATATGGTATACTAGATAGGCAAAATAATGGAGAAAAAACTATGTACGAATATCTAAAAGGAATCATTACCAAAATCACTGCTAAATACATTGTCCTAGAGGCGAATGGTATCGGTTATATCTTGCATGTAGCCAATCCCTATGCCTATTCAGGTCAAGTTAACCAAGAAGCTCAGATTTATGTGCATCAAGTTGTTCGAGAGGATGCTCATCTGCTCTACGGTTTTCGCTCAGAAGATGAGAAGAAACTCTTTCTCAGTCTAATTTCGGTCTCAGGGATTGGTCCGGTGTCAGCTCTTGCTATTATCGCTGCGGATGACAATGCTGGCCTAGTTCAAGCGATTGAGAGCAAGAACATCACCTACTTGACTAAGTTCCCTAAAATTGGCAAGAAAACAGCCCAGCAGATGGTGCTGGACTTGGAAGGCAAGGTAGTCGTGGCTAGTGATGACCTTCCTTCCAAGGTCGCAGTGCAAACCAGCGCTGAAAACCAAGAACTGGAAGAAGCTATGGAAGCCATGCTGGCACTGGGCTACAAGGCGACTGAACTTAAGAAAATCAAGAAATTCTTTGAAGGAACGACGGATACAGCAGAGAACTATATCAAGTCGGCCCTTAAGATGTTGGTCAAATAGGAGTATAATATGCCAAAACGCTGTGGTTGGGTAAAAATGAATAATCCCTTATATGTAGCCTATCATGATGAGGAGTGGGGGCAACCCCTTCATGATGACCGCGCTCTTTTTGAATTGCTCTGTATGGAGACTTATCAGGCTGGCCTATCTTGGGAAACAGTGCTTAACAAACGCCAAGCTTTCCGAGAAGTATTTCACAACTACCAAGCCCAATGTGTCGCAGAGATGACGGATGCAGAGTTGGAGGCCTTGTTAGATAATCCAGCCATCATCCGAAATCGTGCCAAGCTCTTTGCGACGCGTGCCAACGCCCAAGCATTTTTACAAATCCAGAAAACCTTTGGCTCTTTTGATGCTTATCTCTGGTCCTTTGTTAAGGGGAAAACGATCGTGAATGATGTTCCTGACTATCACCTAGCACCTGCTAAAACAGCCTTGTCTGAAAAGTTATCTCAAGATCTCAAAAAACGAGGCTTCAAGTTCACAGGTCCCGTTGCAGTCTTGTCATTTCTACAAGCTGCAGGGTTAGTTGATGACCACGAGAATGATTGTGAGTGGAAGGGGAATTAAATGATGTCTAACAAAAATAAGGGAATTCTGATTTTTGCGATTCTCTATACAGTTCTCTTTGTATTTGATGGAGTTAAATTGCTGGCTTTCTTGATGCCATCTGCTATTGCAAATTATCTAGTTTATGTAGTACTAGCTCTATATGGCTCTTTCTTGTTTAAGGATCGATTGATCAAACAATGGAATGAGATTAGAAAGACTAAAAGGAAATTCTTCTTTTGCGTCTTAACAGGATGGCTCTTTCTCTTTCTGATGACTTTTGTCTTTGAATTTGTATCAGAGATGTTGAAGCAGTTTTTTGGGCTAGTCGGACAAGGTCTAAACCAGTCGAATATTCAAAGTACCTTTCAAGAACAACCAATACTGATAGCAGTTTTCGCCTGTATCATAGGACCTTTTGTGGAAGAACTCTTTTTCCGTCAGCTCTTGTTACATCACTTGCAGAAACGTCTGTCAAGTTGGCTAAGCATTCTTCTGGTAGGACTTGTTTTTGCTCTGACTCATATGCACAGTTTGGCTTTATCAGAGTGGGTCAGTGCAGTCGGTTATCTAGGTGGAGGCATTGCCTTTTCTATCATCTATGTGAAAGAAAAAGAGAATATTTATTATCCTCTAGTTGTTCATATGTTAGGCAATAGCCTTCCCTTGATTATTTTAGTTATCAGTAGTATGTGACGTTTTAGTAGTTATACAAGAGAAAAAGCTGAGAATCTCCTCTCAGCTTTTTGATTATATGCTAGTAACTTTTATAGTGCAGTAAGAAATGTCAGTCCACCTAAGACAACGCCAGCTGAGTTTGGAATAATTAGTATCCAATCCTTCTTAGGTTCTTTTGTCCATCCATAAATAACCCAAATTAAACAAGATACTGCTGCGGATAAAGGCTGGAATGGTTGAGCTTTGTTGCCTTGTAAATTGGCAAAAATTTGTGGGATGTAGGCGATAAATACAATAATCCCGATAAAGGCCCCGATTGAACCGACAATTTGATTTATTTTTTGTTTAGTCATATACACCTCCTTCAAAAAGATATCATAGAAATTAGCGAAAATCAATACAAAAGCATAAAAATGGAGAAATTGTTTATTTTTTGTTATAGTCAAAGCGAATGACTTGCTCTTTTGCATCCACATAAGCATAGACGCCAAAGGGTACAATGGCTCTTGGTGTGGCGTGCCCAACGTTTAGATTATAGACAATTGGGATATTGCTGTCAACGATGCTCATTAGTGCCTCTTTATAGTCGTCATAGAAGGCTTCATCCATTGGCTTTCCGACCAAGAGTCCACTGATGACCTCAAATACCCCAGTTTCTTTCAAAGCCAGCACCATCTTTTTGAAGTTTTCCGGCTCAGGCTTCTCTTCGCTTGTTTCTAACAAAAGAATCTTTCCTTCCCAGTCGGATAAGTCAGGGAAGAGTTTGTACTTTTGGCAGAGCTCCGTGCTATCTACGTATCGAGAATTGTCAAAGATATCATAGAGGGATTCAAGGCAACCGCCGAGAATTTCTCCCTCAAACTGGGTATTTCCTTGTAACAAATCAAAGCCTGTATTTACATGACTGATACGAGCTGTTCCCAGGGCCTTGGGACTAAAATCAGTTCGTTCCTCATACCAAACGTCGCTAGGGCGGATTTCTGAGATTCTTCCAGTCTCAATCAGTTCTTTAAAGTAGTGAAAGCTATAGGGCAACATCTCCTTGTCCAATTCACAAATGTCTGCTAGAAAGGATTGCCCATAAAAAGTCTTGACCCCTAGTTTGTGCAACATAAGGTGGTTCATAGTAGTATCCGAGAAGCCAAGAAAAATCTTTGGCTTGATAACCTTTTGAAGCTGGTCGTTTTCAAAAAGATAAGGTAGCAAGCGATAGGTATCATCCCCACCGATGGCACATAGGATCATGTTGATGCTATCATCAGAAAAGGCCTGCATCAAATCCTCTGCACGTGCCTCCGGATGGTCCTTGCTAAAGTCTAACCCTTTTAGCGAATGGGGCAAAAAGACAGGATTGAGTCCCAAATCCTTGAGACGTTGGAGACCCAAGTCGACTTCGTGTTTGACAAAATTCTCTCCGATAATGCCACTAGACAAACTAACAATACCAATAGTAGAAACTATATCTCATCCTCCTAGAAATAGATTGATACTCTTCGAAAATCTCTTCAAACCACGTCAGCTTTGCCTTGCCGTATATATGTTACTGACCTCGTCAGTTCTATCTACAACCTCAAAGCAGTGCTTTGAGCAACCTGCGGCTAGCTTCCTAGTTTGCTCTTTGATTTTCATTGAGTATGAGCCTATTTTATCACAAAAGATGAAAGAAAACTATAAGAATCAGACTCAGAAGTTCTATTGAATTTCAAGAAAGCAAGTGAAAAAGCAACCGCCTGTGCAGTTGCTTTTCGTTTTTCTAATCTCGCTAGATATGAGTTACTTGGTCAACTCTTGATTATAGGAGAGAGCTAAATCAATCCAGTAAGGAAGTTCTTTTTGACCTTCTATATCTAGGTCTATATAGCCATGATAAGGTCGCCCTCTCATCAATGTAGTATGAGCTCCTATTCGGGGTAGAACTTGCTTTTCCATTTCTTTGCCAATCCTCACCATAACCAGCTCATGATTTCTGGAACTGACAGTAAGAGCCATTTTCCCACGAATCATAAATGCTAGGCCACCAAACAGCCTCTTTTCTTCTAGCTCTTCTTCGAAAATTTGGGGAGGAAGTTTGAGCGCTAGAATTTTTCGAATCTGCTGAGCTAAAGATTGACTATATGCCATAGCTTTTCACTTTTCTTAATAACGTGATGGGCCCGCGCTTGCGCTTCGGATATTGAAACGTTTCTTGAGATAGAAGCGAAGAGCGAGAAGGGCAGCTCCCAGGATAGCCAAAGGCAATGGAGCAAGGACTGGATTGAGGTTGGCTGGTAGGAAGCTTGTTGCAAAGAAGACAACCAACCAAAGGACCATAGAAGCCAGGATAACGAGGATTGACTTCCAGAAAGGAGGGCGCTGGCTACGATCTGTGTCTGGTCCATAATACTGGTAGACAAAGTAGTACATCAAGTAGAAGGCCACCCCTCCAACAAGCCCAACCAACAAGAGGGTAATCAACCCATAGCCAATAGCCTGATCTGTAGAGAAGAAGGTAGTCAGAGCGCTAACCAATGCAAAGAGACTGGTGATAAAAAGGGCTGAGTCCATAATCATGAGTTTTGGATCGTCATTTTCTTTTGGATGCTCTTTTTCATATTGCTCCTTGACAGTGAAGCTATGAGCCCAGTGGGTTGGAGCCCCGTAGAGGGAACGAGCAGTCGTTCCTTTGGCTTGCTCTTCAAGGATTTTAGGAATGACTTCTTCAAAAACAGCCTTGATTTCAGCGTCTGTTTTACCATCTTTGATAAATTGTTGGGTAGCGATGTGGATAAACTCTTGGTTTTTCTTAGTTAATTTTTGTAAATCAATCTGAGACATAGGGATTCCTCTTAGAACCATTTTTTATGGATGAGATAGAGAGTGAGCGAAACACTCATAGCAAAGGCGATAAAGACGATTAACCAGAAGGCATGAGGTTCACCGTTTAGAGGGATTTCATTATCCTTGAAGTTCATCCCGTAGGCAGAGAAGATCATGGTTGGGACAGACATGACAATGGTTACGAGAGCCAGAGTTTTCATGATGTTGTTCTGATTGTTGGAAATGATAGAGGCAAAGGTCTCTGTCATAGAGTGAAGGACGTTTCCATAGATATCTGCCATCTCGATGGCCTGTTGGGTTTCAATCAGGGTGTCTTCGAGTAGGTCTTCGTCTTCTAGGTATTTCTTGATATTGCTGGTTGCGCTGGTCAATTTCTTAATCACGCGCTCGTTTGTCTTAAGTGAGGCCTTGAAATAGACGATGGTCTTTTCCAATTCCATGAGCTCAATCAGCTCTTCGTTTCGAGTAGATTTGTGAAGTTGACTTTCGATCTGTTCACTCTTACGGTCGATCGAACGAAGGGCCGTAAGGTAAAGTTCGGCGTTGCGGTAGAGAATCTGGAAGATAAAGCGTGAACGCATGAAGGTGTAAAAGTTACGCAGTCTACGGTTGATAAAGACATCGAGAACGGGGAGGGGTTCCAAGCAGGTGGTGATAATGGTTTCCTCGGTGATGATAATCCCCAGCGGAATCGTAACGTAGTAGGTGCGATTGTTTCTTTCCTCTGTGATGGGAACGTCCACGATGATCAAAGTATACTCATCTTCGATGGTAATACGGGACATTTCTTCCGCATCGAGTGGTGCTCGAAGGTCGGCAATGTCAATGTCAAAGGCGTTGGCGATTTCCAACGATTCATTTTGTGTAGGATTGACGAGGTTGATCCAAGTACCCGGTTCAAGCGTGTCGATCTCTTTAAATTCAGTTGTTGTTGAGAGAAAAACTTGTTTCATATCCCCTATCCTTTCCTACTATTCAGTGATTCATTTTTTGCACCGTACTATTATACTATAAAAACAGCTTTTTGGGTAATAGAATTTCACATTTTTTGGTATAATGGAAAGCAATAATGGACTAGAAAGAACAAAGATGCAAGATAAAATTGTGATTCATGGGGCACGTGCCCATAACTTAAAAAATATAGATGTGGAGATTCCGCGAGACAAGCTGGTTGTTGTGACTGGTTTGTCAGGGTCTGGGAAATCCAGCCTGGCCTTTGATACCCTCTATGCTGAGGGCCAACGTCGCTATGTAGAGAGTCTATCAGCCTATGCTCGCCAGTTTTTGGGCAACATGGAAAAACCAGATGTGGATGCCATTGATGGTCTCAGCCCAGCTATTTCCATCGACCAGAAAACGACTAGTAAAAACCCTCGTTCGACCGTTGGAACAACGACTGAAATCAATGACTATCTGCGTCTCCTCTACGCACGTGTGGGGACGCCTTACTGTATCAACGGACACGGGGCTATCAAGGCTTCTTCTGTAGAGCAAATCGTGGATAAGGTTTTGGAATTGCCAGAACGCCAACGTCTGCAAATTTTAGCTCCGGTCATTCGTAAGAAAAAAGGGCAACACAAGAGTGTCATTGAAAAGGTTCAGAAAGATGGCTATGTCCGTGTCCGTGTGGATGGGGAAGTCTATGATGTGACCGAAGTGCCAGAGTTGTCCAAGAGCAAGCAACACAATATCGATGTTGTGGTTGACCGTATTGTTATCAAGGAGGGCATTCGTAGCCGTCTCTTTGACTCCATAGAGGCTGCCCTTCGTATCGCAGAAGGTTATGTCATTATCGACACTATGGACGATTCTGAGTTGCTCTTTTCTGAGCACTATGCCTGTCCAGTTTGTGGTTTTACTGTTCCAGAGTTAGAGCCACGTCTCTTCTCCTTTAATGCTCCTTTTGGCTCATGCAGTGAGTGTGACGGTTTGGGCATCAAGCTGGAGGTGGATGTTGACTTGGTGGTTCCTGATACCAGCAAAACTTTGCGTGAGGGAGCCTTGGCACCTTGGAATCCTATCTCATCCAACTACTATCCAAACATGCTAGAGCAGGCCATGACAGCCTTTGGAGTGGATATGGATAAGCCTTTTGAGGACTTGTCAGAAGAAGATAAAAACTTGATTCTCTACGGCTCGGATGGCAAGGAATTCCATTTCCACTATGAAAATGAATTTGGCGGTGTGCGCGATATTGACATTCCGTTTGAGGGAGTTGTCAATAATATCAAGCGTCGTTACCATGAAACCAATAGTGACTACACGCGCACCCAGATGCGTCTCTACATGAATGAGCTGACTTGTGGAACCTGCCACGGCTACCGTCTCAACGACCAGGCCTTGTCTGTCCGTGTGGGTGGGGAGCAAGGACCGCATATCGGAGAAATCTCAGACTTGTCTATCGCAGACCACTTGGCTTTGGTGAGTCAGCTGACCCTGTCTGAAAATGAAGCCATCATTGCTCGTCCTATCCTCAAGGAAATCAAGGATCGCTTGACCTTCCTCAATAACGTGGGACTCAACTATTTGACTCTGTCACGTTCGGCAGGAACCCTTTCAGGTGGTGAGAGTCAGCGAATTCGCTTGGCAACCCAGATTGGTTCCAACCTATCAGGTGTCCTCTATATCCTAGATGAGCCGTCTATCGGTCTTCACCAGAGGGATAATGACCGCCTGATTGCCAGTCTGAAAAAGATGCGTGATTTGGGCAATACTCTCATCGTGGTAGAACATGACGAAGATACCATGCGCGAGGCGGATTATCTGATTGACGTTGGTCCAGGTGCCGGTGTTTTTGGTGGAGAAATTGTCGCTGCAGGTACGCCTAAGCAGGTGGCCCGTAACAGTAAGTCTATCACAGGCCAGTACTTATCAGGAAAACGAGCCATTCCAGTACCAGCAGAGCGCCGTGCCGGAAATGGTCGTTTTATCGAAGTGACAGGTGCGCGTGAGAACAACTTGCAAAATATTACCGCTCGCTTCCCGCTAGGAAAATTCATAGCAGTGACAGGGGTGTCAGGTTCAGGGAAGTCGACTTTAATCAACAGCATCCTCAAAAAAGCCATTGCCCAGAAGCTCAATCGCAATTCAGACAAGCCTGGTAAATTCAAAACCATCACAGGGATTGAGCATGTAGACCGCTTGATTGACATTGACCAGAGCCCGATCGGACGAACGCCGAGGTCCAACCCTGCTACCTATACAGGAGTTTTTGACGACATACGTGACCTTTTTGCCCAGACAAATGAAGCTAAGATTCGAGGCTATAAGAAGGGCCGTTTCAGTTTCAACGTCAAGGGTGGTCGTTGCGAAGCCTGCTCAGGTGACGGGATTATCAAGATCGAGATGCACTTCTTGCCAGATGTTTACGTGGCTTGTGAAGTCTGCCACGGGACTCGCTACAACAGTGAAACCCTTGAAGTTCACTACAAGGAAAAAAATATCTCGCAGGTCTTGGATATGACCGTCAACGATGCGGTGGAATTCTTCCAACACATTCCTAAGATTCAACGTAAACTCCAGACCATCAAGGATGTAGGGCTGGGCTATGTAACGTTAGGACAACCAGCTACCACCCTTTCAGGTGGAGAAGCCCAGCGTATGAAGTTAGCTAGTGAGCTCCACAAACGCTCGACAGGAAAATCCTTCTACATTCTGGATGAGCCGACGACAGGGCTTCATACCGAGGATATCGCTCGCTTGCTCAAGGTTTTAGCTCGCTTTGTCGACGATGGCAATACTGTTCTCGTCATTGAGCACAATCTGGATGTCATCAAGACGGCAGACCATATCATCGATTTGGGACCTGAGGGCGGTGTCGGTGGCGGAACCATCATCGCAACAGGAACTCCAGAAGAAGTAGCGGCCAATGAAGCCAGCTACACAGGACACTATTTGAAAGGAAAGTTACATCATGAATAAACGTGTGCAAGCATTTCTAGCTAAAATGCAAGAAAAAGAACTAGATGGTATCATCATCAACAACCTTAAAAACGTCTATTATTTGACTGGTTTTTGGGGTTCAAATGGAACAGTCTTTATCAGCCGTGACCGTCAGATTTTGGTGACAGACTCTCGCTATATCATTGCAGCTAAGCAAGAAGTGACAGGTTTTGAGATTGTGGCTGACCGCGATGAATTGGCTGTTATTGCAGGCATTGTTAAGGATATGGGCTTGTCTCGCGTCGGTTTTGAAGACGAGATTTCGGTCTCTTATTATCACCGTATGCAGGCAGCATTTGCAGGGATCGACTTGCTTCCACAGACTCAGTTTGTTGAAGCGCTTCGTATGATTAAGGATGAGGCGGAGATTGCGACTATTCGTAAGGCATGTTCTATCTCAGACCAAGCTTTTTGCGATGCGCTTGATTTTATCAAACCAGGAAAAACTGAGATTGAAATTGCCAACTTCCTTGATTTCCGCATGCGGGAGCTAGGAGCGGCAGGCTTGTCTTTTGATACCATTTTAGCAAGTGGTATCAACTCTTCCAAACCTCACGCCCACCCAATGCACAAACCGGTTGAAGCAGGAGAAGCCATCACCATGGACTTCGGCTGTCTCTACGACCACTATGTCAGTGATATGACACGGACCATCTACCTCGGTCATGTCAGTGACGAGCAGGCAGAGATTTACAATACGGTTCTGAAAGCCAACCAAGCTCTGATTGATCAAGCCAAGGCAGGGTTAGGTTTTCGTGACTTTGACAAAATCCCTCGTGATATTATCATCGAGGCAGGCTATGGTGACTACTTTACTCACGGTATTGGACACGGTATCGGACTGGATATTCACGAAGAACCTTACTTTAGCCAAACTTCCAAAGAAGTCATTAAATCTGGTATGGTCTTGACTGATGAACCAGGCATTTATATTGAAGATAAATACGGGGTTCGTATTGAAGATGATATCCTGATTACAGATAACGGTTGTGAGTTATTGACACTTGCTCCAAAAGAATTGATTGTTATCTAAAAAATGAGATAAATCATTGACTTTTATATTTTAAAGGTTTATACTGATAGACGAAAACGGTAGGTGAGGCTACCATAGGGATACGGATGACTACCGCAAAGCAGTGGAGACACTACTCGTTGGTCAACAGTCCTGGTCGCGAAGGCCAAGACTAAGCTCATTACATTGCCCTATGGAGTTAAAGCTTGAACGAAAAAACAGATAATTAGTTTTTTAATCCTGCCATTTTATGGTGGGATTTTCTACTGTTTTAGAACAAGGAAAGGAGACAAACGATGCAAATTGACGATCATCCAGAACCGCACATACACAGCCAATCGCTGATTTGTGTCGTTCTGCCCTTATAAAGTGATTGGTCTCTGTGCATGAAACACATCATTCATACAGATAGGAGAAACCAATGAAAACTACAAAAGAAAGATTAGCAACAGCTATTCACACACCCTTAAACGAAACTCTATCTTTTTATAAGACAAGTCTAACAGGCTTGACTGAGGAGCAGGTGGAGAAAAATCGTGACCTATACGGCGAAAACACCATCACCAAGGGTCAAGAAGACAGTATCCTCAAAAAGATTTACGAATCTATTATCAATCCATTTACAATCATCCTGCTGGTCATCGCTATGATCTCCATGGTGACCAATGTCTGGCTGGCGAAGCCTGGACAAGAAGATCCGACGACCTCTATCATCATCGTCGTTCTCGTTCTAATCTCTGGTGGCATACGCTTTGTCCAAGAACTGCGAAGTGACAAGGCTGCGACCAATCTATCAAAAATGATTGTGAACACTGCCACAGTTATTCGCGAAGACCAGAGTTTAGAGGTCGCAATTGAAGATTTGGTCGTTGGAGATATAGTCAAATTAAGTGCTGGGGATATGATTCCAGCAGACCTCATTTTAATTGAATCACGCGATTTCTTTGTTCAACAGTCTGGTTTGACAGGTGAAAGTGACTCGGTTGAAAAACTAGCCTTGTCAAAAATGAGTCAGTCAAACTTTGATAGTCTGCTAGAAGCAGAAGCACTCGCCTTTATGGGAACCAATGTGATATCAGGGAGTGCCAAGGCTTTGATCCTAGCGGTCGGCGATGACACTATGATGGGAGAAATCGAGCAAACTCTCAATACCTATGACGAACCGACCTCTTTTGAACGGGAGATGAACAGCATCTCTTGGCTCTTGATCCGTTTGATGTTGGTCATGGTTCCCATCGTGTTTCTCTCCAATGGCTTGACAGATGGCGACTGGCTGGAAGCAGGTGTGTTTGCACTGAGTGTTGGTGTTGGATTGACACCTGAGATGCTTCCTATGATCATCACGGCCAGTCTAGCAAAAGGCTCCATTATCATGGCCAAGGAAAAAGTCGTCATCAAAAAACTCAATGCCATACAGGACCTAGGTGCTATTGATATCCTATGCACGGATAAAACCGGAACCCTTACCCAAGATGAAATTGTCCTTGAATATCCTTTGGATATACATGGAGATTTGGATTTGTCTGTGTTGAGACGTGCCTATCTCAATTCCTATTTTCAAACCGGTTTGAAAAACTTGATGGACCGTGCCATTATCAGTAGAACTGAAAAAGAAGCTAAAGAACACGCTATTCTACAAAATTTGGATACTAGCTTCCAAAAAATAGACGAATTGCCCTTTGATTTTGAACGCAGACGGATGAGTGTCATCGTCAAGGATGAGAACGAAGTTGTTAGTTTGGTAACCAAGGGTGCCCTAGAGGAAATGCTTGCGATTTCAACCCATGTGGAATATCAAGGTCAGATTAGCCCTCTGACGGATGATATCCGAGTGGAAATCTTAAAAGAAGTAGATCAACTTAATCAACAGGGATTGCGAGTCTTGGGAGTCGCCTATAAAACAGGCCTAAAAGAAGGTTTTGCTTACTCCGTTGAAGATGAAAAAGAGATGATTCTAACAGGATATCTTGCCTTTCTAGATCCACCAAAACCATCAGCAGCACCTGCTATCCAAGCTTTGTTAGAACACGGTGTTCAAACAAAGATCTTGACGGGGGACAATGAGAAGGTAACCCAAGCAGTTTGCGAAAAAGTTGGTCTAGACGTTGATCAAATCTTGTTGGGTTCTGATATTGACGCCATGACGGACGAAGAGTTGGCTCAAGCAGTTGAGAAGGTGACTGTCTTTGCCAAACTCTCTCCGGATCAAAAAGCACGAATCATTTTACAAATCAAATCGAATGGACATTGTGTTGGCTATATGGGAGATGGGATTAATGATGCCCCTTCTATGAAAGTGGCAGATGTGGGGATTTCTGTTGATACAGCAGTAGATATTGCCAAAGAAACGGCTGATGTCATTTTGTTAGATAAGGATTTGATGGTGCTTGAAAAAGGGCTGGTTGAAGGGCGTAAGGTCTACGCTAATATGACCAAATATATCAAGATGACGGTCAGCTCTAATTTCGGGAACATTTTCTCTCTGTTAGTGTCTGGTATCTTTTTACCTTTCCTTCCTATGGCTCCGATTCACTTGATTGTGTTAAACCTCGTCTACGACCTTTCTTGCATTGCCTTGCCATTTGATAATGTGGATGAAGACTTTTTAAAACATCCCCATAAGTGGGAAGCTAAGTCTATTACTCGTTTTATGATTTGGATGGGTCCGATTTCTTCTGCCTTTGATATTTTGACCTTTATCTTGCTCTATTTTGTCATTGTCCCAATGGCGACAGGCCAAGCCTATGCTCACGGAGCAGACTCTGCAACGGGCTTTATCATTTTGTTCCAGACAGGTTGGTTCATTGAATCCATGTGGTCCCAAACCATGGTTATCCATATGCTTCGTTCAGCAAAACTTCCTTTCTTACAAAGTCGTCCATCATGGTTTGTTCTTGGAACAACCTTGCTAGCAGCTAGTTTTGTGACCTTCCTTCCCTACTCTTCAATTGCTAGCCTGCTTCATTTAACCCCTTTGGAACCAATTTATTTCCTCTTTTTGCTTTTGATTATCGTCCTCTATATGATAAGTGTTACAGTTGTAAAACGATTGTATATCAAAAAATTTAAAAGTTGGTTATAAATTGATTTTGTCAAGAAAAAAGTACGAAAATCGCGAAAAAAGTTAATTTTTTTTAAAAATAGGTCGCAAGTCGGATGTTTTTTATGGTATAATAGACTAAACTGATAGTAACATGTAGCGAAAGGGGTAGGTACATGATCAAAATTTATACAGTCTCAAGTTGTACTAGCTGTAAAAAAGCGAAAACCTGGCTCAATGCCCACCAGTTAAGTTATAAAGAACAAAATCTCGGTAAAGAAGGAATTACAAGAGAAGAGTTATTAGATATTCTCACGAAAACCGATAATGGCATTGCCAGTATCGTTTCGTCAAAAAACCGCTACGCTAAGGCACTTGGAGTTGACATCGAGGATTTGAGTGTCAATGAAGTGCTCAACTTAATCATGGAAACACCACGGATCTTAAAGAGTCCGATTCTCGTTGATGAGAAGCGCCTGCAAGTCGGCTATAAAGAAGATGATATCCGTGCCTTCTTGCCACGCTCTGTCCGTAATGTAGAAAATGCAGAAGCACGTCTACGTGCAGCTCTATAAAACATCAAGGCTGGGAGTGACTCCTGGCCTTGTTTGCTCTTTTGTTTTAAAATCAAGTGAGGAATTATGAAAAAGTTACTAATTGCTAGTTTTGCTCTCCTCTTTTTGCTTGCGGGATGTGGGCAAAAAAAGGAAACTCCTGCTGCTTCCACAACAGCATCTGAACCTCTCCAATCCAACCTTCCCGTTTTGGACAATGCCGAAAAGAATACGGTTGTCACCAAGACCTTGCTGATGCCGAAGTCAGAAAATGGGACGCAACAGATTCAGACCATTACTTATAAAGGTAATCAGTTTTTGACCTTGACTATCCAGCAAAAACGACCTGTCGGGGATGAACTCAAGACCTTTATCTCTGAAAATGGCCTAGAGGAAACGCAAAAAGCGCTTCTTGAAGCAGAAGAAAAGGATGAGACTATCCAAGAGGCGCGCAAACTGGCAGGATTTACACTGGAAACCAAGCTACTCAGCGAGACAGAAATCCAGACCACAACGACTTATGATTTTCAAGTTTTGGATGTCAAAAAGGCATCTCAACTAGAATATTTAAAAAATATTGGTCTTGAAAATCTCTTAAAAAACGAACCTAGCCAGTATATTGCTGACAGAGTGGCAAATGGGGCGGTAGAACAGTAAGAAAATCCAAATAAACAAACTGATTTATTTGTAGAACGTCAGGAAATATGCTATAATAGTAATATTCTAAGGAAAGAGGGTGTTAGAATGGGATTTACTGAAGAAACTGTACGGTTTAAATTGGATGATTCCAATAAGAAAGAAATTAGCGAAACGTTGACAGACGTCTATGCTTCGTTGAATGACAAGGGCTACAATCCGATTAACCAGATCGTCGGTTATGTATTGAGTGGAGACCCTGCCTACGTTCCTCGTTATAACAATGCACGAAATCAAATCCGTAAGTATGAGCGTGATGAAATTGTTGAAGAATTGGTACGCTACTACCTTAAAGGACAAGGAGTCGATCTATAATCTATGAGAATTATGGGATTGGACGTCGGTTCAAAAACAGTAGGGGTGGCGATTAGCGATCCCCTAGGCTTCACCGCTCAGGGACTTGAAATCATCCAGATTAATGAGGATCAGGGCCAGTTTGGTTTTGACCGCATCAAGGAATTGGTTGACAGCTATAAGGTAGAACGCTTTGTAGTAGGTTTGCCAAAGAACATGAACAATACCAGCGGTCCGCGAGTAGAAGCCAGTCAAGCCTATGGTGCCAAGCTAGAAGAACTCTTTGGTTTGCCAGTAGACTATCAGGATGAGCGTTTGACAACGGTCGCTGCGGAGCGTATGTTGATTGAACAAGCAGATATCAGCCGTAACAAACGCAAGAAAGTTATTGATAAGTTGGCTGCTCAGCTGATTTTGCAAAATTATTTAGATAGAAAATTTTAAGACAGAGGAGAAACTATGTCACACGATCACAACCATGACCACGAAGAACGTGAATTGATTACACTAGTAGATGAGCAAGGAAATGAAACCTTGTTTGAAATTCTTTTGACCATCGACGGAAAAGAAGAATTTGGTAAAAACTATGTTCTGCTAGTGCCAGTTAATGCAGAAGAAGATGAAGACGGACAAGTTGAAGTCCAACCTTACTCATTCATCGAAAACGAAGATGGAACAGAAGGCGAATTGCAACCAATCCCAGAAGACTCAGAAGACGAATGGAACATGATTGAAGAAGTCTTCAACAGCTTTATGGAGGAGTAAAAATGTTCAGTGAACATTTTTACCCTTACGCTAAAAATAAAGACCGTAAGTAAGTCCAGTGGATGTTTTTAGCCCTGCGCCAGAAATGAGAAACGCAGGAACGTTCGGGGAACGTTTTTAGCCCAGTTCCTTAAAATAAGAGAGAACTGGTTTGTTCAGTGAACATTTTTACCCTTACGCTAAAAATAAAGACTGTCAGTAAGTCCGGGGGACGTTTTTAGCCTACGTTGAAATTCATAGTAGCTAGTGATTAGCTAACCAGGTAAGAGGTCGGGATTTTAGTCCCGACCTCGTTTTTTATTTGTAATCATACTTTGATGCGGTAGTTGATTGGACTTTTGTTAAGGAGACATGTATGTTTGAAGTAGAAAAATGGCTGCATAGTCGGATTGGTTTAAACTTTAGATCTGGACTTGGACGAATGCAGCGAGCTGTGGATTTGCTGGGGAATCCTGAGAAGACTTATCCTATTATCCACGTAACAGGTACTAACGGTAAAGGGTCAACTATTGCCTTCATGAGGGAGTTGTTTGTTGCTCATGGTAAAAAAGTTGGTACTTTCACCTCTCCTCATATCGTCAGTATCCATGATCGAATCTGTATTAATGGGCAACCGATTGCTGATGCAGATTTTATCCGTTTGGCGGAGCAGGTCAATGAGATGGAAAAGACGCTTTTGCAAACCTATGACCAGTTGTCCTTTTTTGAATTACTGACTCTGATTGCTTTGCTTTACTTTAAAGAGCAGGGAGTGGATCTAGTCCTGCTAGAAGTGGGGATTGGTGGTTTGCTTGATACCACTAATGTCGTAACAGGAGAGATTGCAGTTATTGCTTCGATTGGGCTAGATCATCAGGAGACCTTGGGCGATAGTCTGGAGGAAATAGCCGAGCAGAAAGCTGGTATTTTCAAGGCTGGCAAGAAGGCAGTCATTGCCAAGCTTACTCCAGAAGCGGAGCTTGTCTGTCAAAGTAAAGCGAGAGAGTTAGCTGTCGAACTTTATCAAGCTGGGCGAGACTTCACCTTGAATGCTGGGGATTTTTCAAGTAAGCTAGCAAACTTTTCACAGCTTGAAATCGGTTTAGAAGGTGCTTATCAGCAAGAAAATGCCGCCTTGGCTTTAGAAACTTTTCTTCTGTTTATGGCGTCAAGAGGTGAAAGGGTCGAAGAAGAGTTTGTCAGACGGGCTTTGAAGGAGACACATTGGGCAGGTCGATTGGAACGGATTCGTCCACAAATCTACCTAGATGGGGCTCACAATCTGCCAGCCTTGACTCGTCTAGTCGAGTTTATCCAAGGGAAAATCCAGCAAGGTTACCAGGTTCGCATCCTTTTTGGAGCACTTAAACGCAAGGATTATCAGGGGATGTTAGGCTATCTATCTAAGCAGTTGCCTGAGGTGGAACTTAAGGTAACAGGCTTTGACTACCAAGGCTCTCTGGATGAAAAGGATGTGGCGGGTTACGATTTGATTTCTTCCTATGGCGGTTTTATCAGAGAATTTGAAGAAAAGGCCAAAGATCAGGACTTGCTTTTCGTGACGGGCTCGCTCTACTTTATCTCGGAAGTCCGAGCGAGTTTGCAAGGAAGCGATGGGATTAGTTGACCTTCTAGGTTTAAGTTGTTATACTTGAGGTAGGAGGTATATCTGGAAACGATTCCAGCAAAACATTGGCACAAAAGAAAGGAAATCGCTATGAAAACGAAAACATTCACACTTTCTATTGCTTCCCTAGCAATTCTTAGTCTTTTAGCAGCTTGTGGACCTAAGGCACAAGCCCCTACCCAGCAATCTGCTCAGCAATCATCTTCTCAACAAGAATCATCTTCTAGCGCTGCGACAAGTGCTAGTCAACCACAGGCGTCCTCAAGTCAGGACACTACTGTAGCTCAACCTACGAATATCGATGGTACCTATACTGGAAAAGATGAGAATGACCAAATCACTCTTGTTGTAACAGGTAAAACTGGTACATGGACTGAAGTCGAGCCAGATGGAGATAAGGAAATCAAGCAAGTCAGCTTTGAGCCAGAAAATCAACGTGTCATTATCGGGGATGATGTCAAAATTTATGCAGTTAATGGTAATCAATTGATTATCGATGATATGGACCGAGAGGCATCTGACCGAGTGGTATTAACTAAGCAATAATGATTAAGTAAAAGTTCCAATGAGATGAAAGCTATCTTTTTGGAGCTTTTTTCTTGAAAAAGTGGCTGGCTGTTCTTTACTAACTTTTTACTTAAAACGCTTACAAATATTTGTAAAACTTCTTATAAGGTCGTATACTGATAGTAAATAATCAAATAGCGCAAAGGCGCAGGAGGAAAAGCATATGGCTACATTTTACGTTCCGGCAGTTAACCTTATTGGTAAAGGTGTTGTAAATGAAGTAGGTCCGTATATCAAGGAACTGGGGTATAAGAAGGCCCTTTTGGTGACAGATAAGTTCATCGAAGGTAGTGATATTTTACCCAAAGTCCTAAAACCGTTAGATGCTAAAGGGATCGAATATGTGATTTTTAGCGATGTGGAGCCAAATCCGACTTGCAAGAACGTCACAGACGGAGTGGCTGCTTTGGAAGAGCATGGATGTGACTTCATCATCAGTCTTGGAGGAGGCTCACCTCAGGATGCAGCGAGCTGTATTTCCATCATCGCTACAAATGGTGGCAAACCACAGGACTACGAAGGCCTCCACAAGTCTGCTAAAAAAGGATTGCCAGTGGTTGCGATCAATACAACAGCTGGAACTTCTGCAGAAATCACCATTAACTATGTTATTACTGACGAAGAGCGCAAGGTCAAGATGGTAATGGTTGATAAGAATAGCCTTGCCCTTATCTCTGTCAATGATCCAGAACTCATGCTTTCAAAGCCGAAAGGATTGACAGCAGCGACAGGTATGGATGCTCTTACTCACGCTGTCGAAGCCTTGGTAACACCAGGTGCTTATAATGTGACCAAGAAACTTTCTATCGGAGCGATTGAACTCATCAAGGAGTATCTTCCTCGTGCTGTGGCAAATGGCCAAGATATTGAAGCGCGTGAGGCTATGGTCAATGCCATCTTCCTCGGTGGTATGAGCTTTAACAACGCTGGTTTGGGCTACGTTCATTCTATGGCTCACCAACTCGGTGCGGTATATAACTTGCCACATGGTGTCTGCTGTGCCATGCTTCTCCCAGTTGTAGAGCGTGAAAATGCCAAACGTGTACCAGAAGCTTTCCGCAATGTAGCCAAGGCCTTGGGACTCCATGTGGAAGGGAAAACAGACCAAGAATGTGCTGACTATGCTATCGCTGAGATTGAGAAACTGTCTGAAACAGTAGGTATTCCGAAGAAACTCACTGAACTCGGTATCCAAGAAAAAGACTTTGACTTTGACTACCTTTCTAAGAATGCTTTGATCGATGCATGTGCGCCAGGCAATCCATTCATGCCAACTCTAGAAGAAACTATTGCTCTCTACAAAGAACTCTTCTAAAAATCAAGTAGAGTGGAAGCGACTTATTCCTCAAAATATAAATAGTATTAGAAAGAACTATCATTTTGGTAGTTCTTTTTTTAAAAATTTGCTATCCTAGACATATGAGAAAAATCAAAATTGATGTGGTTGTAGTTCCTTTGAGTGGGCATCTCTTCCCAACACTGAATTTACTTGCCCCTTTGTTGAAGGATCCCTTGTATGAGATTCGATTATTTACAGGGCCGCAACGAAAAACTGTAGCAGAGGAGATGGGATTCCGGGTGATTCCCATTTTAGAAAATTGTGTAGATGAGTTTGAGCGTGTAGCCAACAATGAAGGTCAATTAAACCTGTTTTCTGCTTATCGACAGTTGTCAGCTAGTCTTGATTTGATCAATGTGGTTTCAGATCAATTAGTGCAAGAGTGGCAGGAAAATAGACCGGATATTGTGATTGCGGACTTTATAACCCTCTCTGGAGGACTTGTTGCGGAACAGTTGAACATTCCCTGGATTACCACGATGGCGACACAGTTTGCCATTGAAACGACAGATGGACCGCCTTGTTTCTTTGGAGGAATGGGCAGTCCAAAAACATCTTTCCAATCTGGTCTGCAATGGCTAGGAAGAAAAGGGACTCGTTTAGGGAAACGAATCGTAAGCTTTTTATTGAGAGAACGATTGAAACGTTACGATTTTAAGCTCTACAATCAGAAAGGTCAGGAAACCATCTATTCACCCTATTCCATCTTGGGAATTGGGATGAAAGAGTTGGAGCTGAAAAGTGATTTTCCAGAGCACTACCTTTGGGTGGGACCTTTTGGGTCTTCGATTGAGAGGGCAGAAAATTATCCCCTCGATTTGTCTCCTTATGCAGGTTATAAGAAGGTCCTTGTCTCCTGTGGCACTCAGCTAGCATGGGCTAAAGACAATCTCCTCTATCAGACACAACAATTGGCAGAAGCACATCCAGATTGCCACTTCTTTGTGACTCTGGGGTTTGGCGGACAAGACTTCCAATGTGAAGAGCTCATGGACAATGTTTCTGTGGTATCCTATCTTCCCTATAAGGAGTACATTTCTCAGATGGATTATGTGATTCATCATGGTGGTGCAGGTATTTTTTACCAGTGTATCATCTATGGTAAGCCTGCCTTGATTCTCCCCCATGACTATGATCAGTATGACTATGCAGTTCGTGGATTAGAGGCAGGGATTGCCTTGACTGCTAAACGAGAGGATACGGAAGCGATTGGACGCGCCTTTGATGAGTTGTTGGCTAGAGATGACTGGCCAGACTTAAACAAACTTAGTCGAGCAGCTCAAATCTATCAGCCAACAGAGATTCTGAAGAGCGAAATACATCGGCTCTTAGGGGACAAGGAGAAGTAAAGAATGAAGAAAGTATTGGTAACAGGTGCTACGGGCTTTCTAGGTAAGTATGTTGTTGAAGAGCTTAGTCAGCAGGGCTATCAGGTACGCGCTTTTGGACGCAATCGCAAGGTGGGTCAGTCTTTAGAAAACTCCTCTGTGGCATTTTTTCAGGGGGATTTGACCAAGCAAGAGAACTTGGCTCGGGCTTGTCAGGGGATGGACATGGTTGTGCATGCGGGTGCTCTTTCTACCGTTTGGGGGCCTTGGGAGGATTTCTACCAGACAAATGTTTTAGGGACCAAGTATGTTCTGGATGCTTGCCGAGAGGCTGGTATTCAGCGTTTGGTTTATGTGTCCTCGCCTAGCATCTATGCTGCGCCTCGAGATCAGTTAGCTATCAAAGAAAGTGCTGCGCCTCAGGAAAATAATCTGAACAACTACATTCGTAGTAAGCTGGCTTCGGAGAAGCTGTTTAAGGATTATCCCGATGTTCCGAGTATTATCTTACGACCTCGTGGGCTTTTTGGGATTGGGGATACCAGTATTTTGCCCCGAGTTCTCAAACTCAGTCAGAAGATTGGCATTCCCTTGATAGGAGATGGTCGTCAGCTCATGGATATGACCTGTGTGGAAAATGTCGCTCTGGCAATTCGCTTGGCACTAGAGTCCCCTCAAGCTAGTGGCGAAGTTTATAATATTACCAATGGGGAACCAAGAGCCTTTAAGGATTTGATAGAAGAAACCTTGAGAGGGTTGGACTATCCAATAACATACAGAAAAGTGCCAGCTCCTCTTCTTTCAGTTATTGCTACTAGTTTAGAGCTTCTGTATAAGGTCTTGAAACTCAAAGGTGAACCGCCTTTGACACGCTATACCTATTATCTGCTCCGTTATAGTCAGACGCTGGACATCAGTAAGGCGGAGCGAGACTTGGGGTATCGCCCTCAAATCAGTATTTCGGAAGGGATTGAACAATATGTCCAAGATTATCGAAAGCATTGATTATTTCCCAGCAGGCTACTGTACCAGCTACACAGTTTTGCTATTTAAGGGAGTTAAGAATCAAAAGATGACCTTTCCAGCAGGTGTTTTTCTTATCAAACACAGGGACAAGGGCTATCTCCTCTATGACACAGGCTATCATTACGATATTAAGACCCATCTTCGCTATGGCTTCTATCGGCTAGGAACGCCCGTTCAAATGACGGAAAAGGACCAGATTTCATATTTGCTAGAAGCGAAGGGAATCAAACCAGAAGAAATTAACTATGTTCTTCTATCACACCTACATCCAGATCATCTGGGAGGAGCTAGTTTCTTTCCTCATGCAACCTTTATCTTGACAAAAGAAGTATATGAAGTCTACCAAAAACCCAAGTTGAAAGACTTGATTTTCAAGGAGTTTTTACCTGCTTCTTTTGAGAAAAATCTAACTATTATCAGAGCTGACCAGCAAGTTTCAACTTTTCCCTATCGTCCAATTTGTGATCTTTTTGGAGATGGCAGTATCCTAGTAGCCTCTGTTGACGGGCATGCTAGGGGGCAAGCCTGTCTATATTTTCCAGACCTTAATCTCCTCATTGCAGCAGACCTCTGTTGGGGAATTGACCTCTTACCTTACACCAAGCAGATGCACCTGATTCCTTCCTTGGTCCAGGATAATAAGGCCGACTATATCAGGGGGACAGAGTTTCTGGAGGAAGTCTTAAAGGACGGTATCGAGGTAGTTGTTAGCCATGATCCTGTAGAAAGGATAGAGTCAATCTTACATGAAAAAAATAACCTTTCTTAAAACCTTTATCCAAACTCGTTGGCTTCATCATTTCAAATCTCGAGAAGCTGTAGAAAACTATCAGAAAAAGCAATTAGCTAACTATATGAATTTTTTAAAGCGAGAGTCTCCCTACTTTAAAAATGGGGTTCCTAGCAACTTTGATCATATGGACAAGGCTTTTATGATGGAACATTTTAATGAGCTCAACACCCAAGGAGTGGATAGAGATGAAGCCTTGGCCTTGGCTATTGAAAGTGAACAGACCCGTGATTTTACCGAGCTCAAAGGAGAAGTGGCGGTTGGGCTGTCTTCAGGGACGTCTGGACATCGAGGCCTCTTTATCACAACAGAGAAAGAGCGAAGTATGTGGGCAGCGGCTATCTTGGCCAAGATGTTGCCAAAGGGGCAGCTTTTTGGGCACCGTATCGCCTTTTTCCTGAGAGCTGATAATGAACTCTATCAGACCATAAATACGGCGCTCATTCGTCTAGAGTACTTTGATATTTTTAAACATACAGATGAGCATATAGAGCGACTCAACCACTATCAACCAACGATTATTGTGGCACCAGCCTCAATGTTAATTGAATTGAGCAAGCGTCTCAAGGATGGAGAGTTAGCTATTCACCCACAAAAAATCGTTTCGGTGGCGGAAATCTTGGAAGATAGTGATAGGGGACGGATCGCAGAAGCCTTTTCACTATCCATCATTGACCAAGTTTATCAGGCGACAGAAGGTTTCCTAGCCTGCACTTGCTCAGCTGGCAATTTGCATCTCAACGAAGATATTATCTATGTGGAAAAAGATTATCTGGATGATCGCCGTTTTTATCCAGTGATTACGGACTTTAAACGAAGCAGTCAGCCTGTTTATCGCTACCAGCTCAATGATATCTTGGTTGAAAATCCGGAGCCTTGTCCCTGTGGCTCCTGCTATACACGGATTGACAAGGTCGAAGGACGTTCTGACGACATCTTCTATTTTGAAGGACTAGATGGGGGACAGGTGACCATCTATCCAGACTTTATCAGACGGTGCATCCTCTTTGTGGAGAATGTGGGAGATTATCAAGTTAAGCAACATTCTGAGAAATTAGTGGAAGTTTGTCTAAGCCAACGAGATGAGGATGTAGAGACAGCAATTTTAGCACAGTTCCAACTCTTGGCCCAGCAAAAAGAGTTCATAGTTCCTCAAATCCAATTTTCAGATTATCACTGGGATACTAGCCGTAAACTCAAACGAATTCAACGTTTATGAAAGGAAAAAAGACAATGACAGAAGTAAAAAGACATGTAGAAATCGCAGGTTATGGTGTTTGCCTTCCCAAGCATACCGTTCAATTCAAAGACCAGACCCGTTATCGTGTAGTTGAAAATGAAGAAACGCAACTTGACTTGGCAGAAAGAGCTATCCAGCGTGCACTTGAACATGCAAATTTAGATATTAAAGATATCGATTGTCTTGTATCAGCTAGTGCAGTTGGTGTTCAGCCTATTCCTTGTACGGCTGCCTTGATTCATGAGCGCGTGGCAAAAGGACTCTCAATTCCAGCAATGGACATCAATACAACCTGTACCAGCTTTATTTCTGCTCTATCGACTATGTCCCACTTGATTGAGGCGGGCGAATACAATCGTGTTCTGATCGTGTCTAGTGAGGTTGGTAGTTTAGGGCTCAATCCCAAGCAAAAAGAAAGTTTTGAACTCTTTAGTGACGGGGCAGCAGCCTTTATTTTCCAAAAAAGTCATCAGGAAAAAGGGATCATTGCTAGTCTCCAACGTACTTGGTCAGAAGGAGCTCACGATACGGAGATTCGTGGAGGTCTGACTTCTTTTCAACCAAAAGAGTACTCTGAAGCGACTAAGACCAACTATATGTTTGACATGAAGGGGAAGAAAATCCTCCTCTTGTCTGCTCGTAAAATCCCAGTCATGTTTGAAGAGTTTCAAGAAAAAACACAGCTATCCTTGGCAGATGTGGACTATATCATTCCTCACCAAGCAAGTCGCGCCCTTCCTTTGGTTATGGAAAAACTAGGTGTGGCTGAGGATCAGTACCTCAATCTCGTCACTGACTATGGAAATATGGTGTCAGTCTCTGTACCGTTTGGATTGGCCTATTCATTGGACCATGGACTTATCAAGGAGGGAGATATCGTCTACCTTATGGGAACTGCTGCTGGTATGACGGTCAATATGTTGGCTCTGAAATTGTAATAATCATCTAAACACGGAACGACTGGAACTTGAGCAAGTGCAAAAGGTTGCCATCTACCCCTGAACTGAGGTATACTAGTAGAAAGATTAGTTTATCAAGCGGCGAGGGAGAATGTTAGAAAAGGAAGGGGATGTATGACAGCTAGAAAAATGCAGCTACTCATGTCCAAATATGGTTTTAGTATTACCATCATGTTGGCAGAGTTGTTTATCGTCTTTGGTTTATTTCTCTATCTAGGGCAGATGGCTCCAATTGTCTGGGTTATCCTAGTCATTTTAGTGAGCTTAGCGACCATTGTATCGATTGTGAATCGATCTATGAATCCTGAGAGTAAGGTAACATGGCTGTTAGTAGCCTTTGTGCCAGTTTTTGGCCCTTTGCTCTATATCATGTTTGGAGAACGTCGTTTATCTAAAAAAGAATTGAAGCAGCTAAAGCAGCTCCAATCAATGGTTGACCGAGAGGACAATAGCAGAGCTCTCCGTTTGGAGTTAAAAGAACAAGACAAGTCAGCTTACGGAGTTATCAAATCTCTCCTCAGCATGGACACGAATGCTGATGTCTATGATCGAACGGATACACAATTTTTTGCATCTGGTGAAAGCATGTGGCATCAGATGCTAGAGGATCTCAAGAAAGCAGAGAAGTTTATCTTTCTCGAATACTATATCATCGAAGAAGGTTTGATGTGGAACAGTATTTTAGAGATTTTGGAAGAAAAGGCTGCTCAAGGAGTAGAAGTTAAGCTCCTCTACGACGATATTGGATGTATGGCAACCTTGCCTGGGGATTATACCATCCAGCTTCGTAGCCGAGGGATTGAAGCCCATAAATTTAACAAGGTGATTCCACGTTTGACCGTTGCTTATAACAACCGTGATCACCGAAAAATCATGATTATCGATGGTCAAATTGCCTATACAGGTGGTATCAATCTGGCCGATGAGTATATCAACCATATCGAACGTTTTGGTTACTGGAAGGATAGCGGTATTCGGTTGGATGGTCCAGCAGTAAAGGCTTTTACCAGACTCTTTTTATCTGCCTGGTATATCAACCGTGGGGAGATTAGTGACTTTGACCAATACCATCTCGAAAATCAGCCCAAAGATGGGATGGGGCTCTGTATTCCCTATAGTAGTGGGCCAAAACCCATCTACAGAGCTCAAGTTGGAAAAACGGTCTATCAAAATCTTATCAATCAAGCTACAGACTATGTTTATATCACGACACCCTATCTGATTGCTGACTATGATCTCACCGAAAGTATCAAAAATGCAGCGTTGAGAGGGGTAGATGTGCGAATCGTGACGCCTTGTATCCCAGATAAGAAGGTCATCCAATTGGTTACTCGAGGAGCCTATCCAGACTTGTTATCTGCAGGGGTTCGTATTTATGAGTACAGTCCGGGATTCCTTCATAGCAAGCAAATGCTTGTCGATGGAGAGGCGGCTACTGTGGGGACCATCAATTTTGACTATCGTAGCTTGCTCCACCACTATGAAAATGCCGTCTTACTTTATAGAACGCAGTCCATCATCGATATTGAAAGGGACTTCGAAGAAATTTTTAAAGTTTCTCAAGAAATTTATCCTCACACCATCAAAACCAGCTGGTATCAAAGCCTAATCAAGGAAATTGTCCAGTTGTTTGCACCTATGCTCTAACTATCGACCAAGATCTAGCCCAAGGCTGGATCTTTTTTGTCTTCTTACGAATAGATAAGTAAAGGAGAAAACCATGCTTAATCTAGAAGATGATGATTTTATCAGAGAGTATAGTAATAGTCGATTTCATCGTTTTCGTGAAATCGAACGCTTTGCGTTATTGGATAAGAAATTCAGCAAATATCAATCCCAAGCTGACATTCCTGTAAGATTTTGATATACTAAAACAGATAAACTTAGAGGAGAAATTGAATGAACGTATACGGGAAAATAGATGAGAAACAAGAAGAATCTCATTACCAAGACTGGTCAGTGCCAGAAAAACGAGAAGGAGCTCCCATTCCCTTTTTTAGTATTTTGCTTTGGAGTTTAGTAGCCACAGCCATTTCGGTTGCCCTGCCTTTTATTTTTGGTTTAATCAGTCCGCAACAAAGTCAGGATCTTTATACCGGTTGGGCCTTGCATCAAAATGGTCAAATGTATACAGATTACTTTGGAACGAATGGATTGCTCTATTACTTGCTAACCTATCTTTCCCTAGGAAGTATTCTGCTTGCTTTGGTTGAGTGGTTGGCTTTGTTTGGAGCAGGTATTATTCTTTTTAAGGCTGCGGATACTCTTGTCGGTCAAGAAAAAGAAGCGAAGCGAGTTGTCTTTATTTTATACTTGCTTGTAGCAGGCCTCGCTTTTGGTGGCGGTTATGCTCTCTTGCTAGCTCTGCCTTTCCTATTTTATTCATTGAGTATCGTTACAAATTATCTAGCTTTTCCAAAGGACGACAAAGGATTTGTACGAGTGGGGATGAGCCTTGCACTTGCTTTCTTCCTTGCGCCAATCCCAACCGCCTTGTTTGCGGCTGTACTGGCCTTGGGTATTATCGGCTTTAATCTAGGCAAAGGTCACTTTGTTCATGGCCTATATCAGTTCTTTGCGTCAGCCCTAGGATTTTCACTCTTATTCTATCCTTTAGGCTACTATACAGTGTGGACAGGTAGTTTTGGAGATGCCATTAGCCAGACCTTGTATCCGGTAAATACTCTTAGCCTCTTTTCGAACTCGCATTTGCTTGAAAATGCAGCCTTCTATGGCTTGCTTGCTATTGGATTAGGTTTCCTTGGTTTGCTCTTTGCAGGCTTGTTCCAGTCAAAACCAGCCAAGCAATATGCCCTCTCAATTGCTGCTAGCTTGGGATTGTTGGTTTCTTTGGGAATCTTGATTCTCTCCAAAGAACCTATCAACGGTACTCGTCTTGTGGTGCTAATTCCTTTCTTGGTCTTGCTCCTTCTGACAGGAATCAAGGAAGATGTTTCTGAAGGAGGGAGTCGTCGTAGAAGAAGACGTGAGAAACAAACTTCTTTCCTTAAAGGAAATTTCTATCTACCACTGATTGCCCTTGCCTACCTTATTGCACTTCCTATCCTGAGTCGCTACCTTTCTCACCCAGCGGCTTATCAGGAGAGAGAACGTCTTGCCAGCGTGGTCAAACAACAAACGAGTTCTGAGGATCGTGTCTATGCTTGGGATGATCGTCCAGATTTCTACCGTGCAAGTGAACGCTTGGCGCCGACTTCTCTATCAACTCCAACACTCTATACTGCAAGCGACGAAAATAAAACCAAACTGATGAATGATCTGAAAGAGAATCAACCGAAGATGATTGTGGTCAATCAAAAAGTTGCCTTGTGGTCGGATGTAGAGAGCTGGCTCAGCGAAAAATATGAGCTTGTTCAGACAGATACTAGCGAGTTCAAACTTTATAAATCAAAATAACAAAAAATCAATATCTTGTGGAATTTTAAAAAATTTAGGATTTTTAACACAAGATATTGATTTTTATTTTTAGAGTGGTATAATACTGAATATAAACTATTCAACAATATTTTAGAAAAGAGCATGGATATGATTGTATTAGAAGAAAAGCTTGCAACCGTTCCCACCTTGTTCGTTGAAAAACGAGATGGTAGACGTGTGGTGTTTGATGTAGACAAGATTGACAAGGCTCTCCACAAGGCGGCGGAAAAGGTTATGGACGTTACGCCTCTAGTAGAAAAACGCCTAAATAGTCTAGTTGAAAGAATCGTGACTGAAATTCACAGTCGCTTCCCTCAAGGTGTCAAGATTTATGAAATTCAAAATGTCGTAGAACATGAACTCCTTGAAGCCAAAGAATATGCGCTGGCTGAGGAGTATATCACTTATCGGACACAGAGGGATTTTGAGCGCTCAAAAGCGACAGATATCAACTTTAGTATCCATAAACTTCTCAATAAAGACCAAGCAGTTGTCAATGAAAATGCCAATAAAGACAGTGATGTCTTCAACACCCAGCGTGATTTGACAGCAGGGATTGTTGGGAAATCAATCGGACTGCAAATGCTTCCTAAGCACGTAGCTAATGCTCACCAAAAAGGGGATATCCACTATCATGACTTGGACTACAGCCCCTACACTCCGATGACCAACTGCTGTTTGATTGATTTTAAAGGCATGTTGGAAAATGGTTTTAAGATTGGAAATGCAGAGGTAGAGAGTCCCAAGTCTATCCAGACTGCGACAGCTCAAATTTCACAAATCATCGCCAATGTTGCTTCTAGTCAGTACGGGGGCTGTTCAGCCGACCGTATCGATGAAGTCTTGGCGCCTTATGCAGAGAAGAATTACCAAAAACACCTCAAGGATGCGGAAGAATGGGTTTTGCCTGAGAAACGGGAAGATTACGCTTGGAAGAAAACTCAAAAAGATATCTATGATGCCATGCAATCTCTTGAGTATGAAATCAACACCCTCTTCACTTCAAATGGACAAACACCTTTTACTTCGCTCGGTTTTGGTCTGGGAACCAATCGTTTTGAGCGGGAAATTCAAAAAGCTATCCTGAACATCCGAATCAAGGGGCTTGGTTCAGAACACCGTACAGCTATCTTCCCTAAACTCATCTTTACGCTAAAAAGAGGACTCAACTTAGAGGAAGGTTCACCTAACTACGACATCAAACAGTTGGCCCTCGAGTGTGCAACCAAGCGGATGTACCCAGATGTCTTATCCTATGATAAGATTATCGAACTGACAGGCTCCTTCAAGGTTCCTATGGGTTGTCGTTCATTCCTCCAAGGCTGGACGGATGAGAATGGTGTTGAGGTCAATTCAGGTCGGATGAATCTAGGTGTTGTGACAGTCAATCTGCCTCGTATCGCCCTCGAGTCTGAAGGGGATCTGAATAAGTTCTGGGAAATTTTCAATGAACGTATGAACATCGCAGAAGATGCTTTGGTTTACCGTGTTGAACGGACCAAGGAAGCAACACCAGCGAATGCCCCAATCCTCTATCAGTACGGAGCCTTCGGTCGCCGTCTCGGAAAAGAAGAAAGTGTAGATCAACTCTTCAAGAATCGCCGTGCGACCATTTCGCTGGGCTACATCGGTTTGTATGAAGTGGCGACGGTCTTCTTTGGCAATAGCTGGGAAAGCAATCCTGAAGCCAAGGAATTCACGCTTGACATCATTCGTGACATGAAACGACGTGTAGAAGAGTGGTCAGATCAATATGATTACCATTTCTCTATCTACTCCACACCGTCTGAAAGTCTGACAGACCGCTTCTGTCGCTTGGATACAGAGAAGTTCGGCTCTATTCCGGATATCACCGATAAGGAATACTACACCAACTCGTTCCACTATGATGTCCGCAAAAATCCAACACCGTTTGAAAAATTAGACTTTGAGAAAGTTTATCCAGAAGCAGGTGCGTCAGGTGGTTTCATCCATTATTGTGAGTATCCAGTTCTTCAACAAAATCCTAAAGCCTTGGAAGCTGTTTGGGACTATGCCTATGACCGTGTCGGTTATCTAGGGACCAATACTCCGATTGATCGTTGCTACAAGTGCGACTTTGAAGGGGATTTTGAACCAACTGAGAGAGGATTTGCTTGTCCCAACTGTGGCAATAGCGACCCTAAAACAGTAGATGTGGTCAAACGTACGTGTGGTTATCTGGGAAATCCTCAAGCACGTCCGATGGTTAACGGACGCCACAAGGAAATCGCTGCGCGTGTCAAACACATGAACGGTTCAACTATTAAAACAGCAGGACATGAAGTAACAAATTAGAAGGAAATGGAATGGGGAAATACCAATTAGACGATAAGGGACGCGCACAAGTGACCCGTTATCACGAGAAACACTCGAAAGGTGGAACAGGTAAAAAAGAACGCTTGCTCAACCTCAGAGAACAGTTTTTAAACAAGAACAAGAAAAAATAAAAGTGAGAGTCTGCTCTCACTTTTCTCTTAGGTGGGAGGGGAATATGGAACTACGCAGACCGATATTGGCAGATAAAGAAACAGTTTTAGAGATGATGGCAGAGTTTGAACAGACTCAATCAGCCCACGATGGTGGGTTTTGGAACGCCAACAATTTTGTTTATGAAGAGTGGCTAGAAGAAAATCTTCAAGCGGAAGCGGGACTCAATATTCCTGAAAACTGGGTTCCTGCTATCCAGCTGGTTAGTTTTGACGTAGCAGGCCAGGCTCTTGGCTTTCTCAACCTTCGTCTCCGATTAAATGACTACTTACTAGAAAATGGGGGCCATATTGGCTACTCCATTCGTCCATCTGAAAGAGGCAAAGGTTATGCCAAAGAAGCCCTCAGACAAGGTCTGCAATTTGGCAAGGAAAAGAACATCAAAAAAGCACTTGTGACCTGCAGTGTGGAAAATCCGGCTAGCAGAGCCGTCATTTTAGCAAATGGAGGTCTTATTGAGGATGTTCGCAATGGCGTAGAACGTTACTGGATAGATTTGGAGTAGAAGGATGACATGGAATACACCAAAACCAGGTGAATGGAAAAGTGAGGAGCTTAGTAAAGGGCGAATCATTGATTACAAGGCTTTTAACTTTGTCGATGGAGAAGGTGTGCGAAACTCTCTCTATGTATCAGGTTGCATGTTTCACTGCGAGGGGTGCTATAATGTTGCGACTTGGTCTTTCAACGCAGGCATTCCCTATACGGCAGAATTAGAAGAACAAATCATGGTAGACCTTGCCCAGCCCTATGTTCAAGGCTTGACCTTACTGGGGGGAGAACCTTTTCTTAATACAGGTATCCTCTTACCTCTCGTTAAGCGAATTCGAAAGGAATTGCCAGACAAAGACATCTGGTCCTGGACGGGCTACACGTGGGAAGAAATGATGCTGGAGACTCCAGACAAATTGGAACTCTTGTCGCTGATTGACATCCTTGTCGATGGACGGTATGATAAAAGCAAGCGCAATCTTATGCTCCAGTTCCGAGGTTCCTCTAATCAACGTATCATTGATGTGCAAAAATCCCTCAAAAGTGGGCAAGTGGTGATTTGGGACAAGCTTAATGACGGAAAAGAAAGCTATGAGCAGGTGAAGAGAGAATGAAGAAAAAAGACCTGATAGAACAACTGGTTTCAGAGATCGTAACGGGAAGAGTTAGGACGCTAGGGATCTACGGCCATGGGGCTTCAGGCAAGTCAAGCTTCGCTCAGGAATTACATCAAGCCCTAGATTCTACTACAGTAAATTTACTAGAAACAGATCCCTATATCACCTCAGAACGTCACCTGGTAGTACCAAAGCAAGCGCCAGATCAAAAGGTGACAGCTTGTCTCCCAGTGGCGCATGAACTGGCAAGTTTACAGAGGGATATTCTCGCCTTGCAGGCAGGTATGGATGTCTTAACAATTGATGAACCGTGGAAGGCTAGCGAGGTCTTGTCTGGAGCCAAGCCGATTCTGATTGTTGAAGGGATGTCTGTGGGATTTCTACCCAAGGAACTCTTTGACAAAACTATCTGTTTCTACACGGATGAGGAGACCGAATTAAAGAGGCGCTTAGCTCGAGATACGACTATGAGAAATCGGGATGCATCTTTTGTATTGGCTAGCCATCAGATGAGACGGGAGCAGTATCTGCGATACTATAGAGAAACCGAGTCAAGGGCGGACATTCTAGTGGATCAATCAGACGATACATTCAAGGTTAAAATGACACACATTATATAGAAGAAAAGATTGATTTTTATAGATGTAAATCAGTAATCATAGGAAGATGAAATAGGAAAACAGTTTCATCCTAAAAAAACGAAAAAAAGCTCACAAATCCCTTGCAATCGCAGGGGCTTTGTGTTATTCTATTATGGTGCTGTAAATTACAGCCTTAGCTTTGATGCAAGAGGTTGCGACACGCTCGGTTGCATTGCCACGCAACGCGCGTCGGTTTTCTTGTGGAGCTAGCCTATTATCTTAAATAGACGAAAAGGAGAAAAAGATGGCAAACAAAAAAATCCGTATCCGTTTGAAAGCTTACGAACACCGTACGCTTGACACAGCGGCTGCAAAAATCGTAGAATCAGCTACTCGTACAGGTGCACAAGTTGCGGGTCCAATCCCACTTCCAACTGAGCGTAGCCTCTACACAATTATTCGTGCGACTCACAAATACAAAGACTCTCGCGAACAATTTGAAATGCGTACACACAAACGTTTGATCGATATCGTTAACCCAACTCAAAAAACAGTTGATGCGTTGATGAAATTGGATCTTCCAAGTGGTGTAAACGTAGAAATCAAACTTTAATCTAAAGCTTGATACCTTGAGCATAAAAAACGCTCGTTAAAAACTTTTTGAATAAAAAATATAGAAAAGGAACTATTTTCTCATGACAAAAGGAATCTTAGGGAAAAAAGTGGGAATGACTCAAATCTTCACTGAAGCTGGCGAATTGATCCCTGTAACAGTTATTGAAGCAACTCCAAACGTTGTTCTTCAAGTTAAAACTGTAGAAACAGACGGATATAACGCTATCCAAGTTGGTTTCGATGACAAACGTGAAGTATTGAGCAACAAACCTGCTAAAGGACATGTAGCGAAAGCTAACACGGCTCCTAAGCGCTTCATTCGTGAATTCAAAAACGTTGAAGGCTTGGAAGTTGGTGCTGAAATCACAGTTGAAACATTCGCAGCTGGAGACGTTGTTGACGTAACTGGTACTTCTAAAGGTAAAGGTTTCCAAGGTGTTATCAAACGCCACGGACAATCACGTGGACCAATGGCTCACGGTTCTCGTTACCACCGTCGTCCAGGTTCTATGGGACCTGTTGCACCTAACCGCGTATTCAAAGGTAAAAACCTTGCAGGACGTATGGGTGGCGACCGCGTAACAATTCAAAACCTTGAAGTTGTACAAGTTGTTCCAGAAAAGAACGTTATCCTTATCAAAGGTAACGTACCAGGTGCTAAGAAATCTCTTATCACTATCAAATCAGCAGTTAAAGCTGGTAAATAATAAAGAAAGGGGAAATCAGTCACAATGGCAAACGTAACATTATTTGACCAAACTGGTAAAGAAGCTGGCCAAGTTGTTCTTAACGATGCAGTATTTGGTATTGAACCAAATGAATCAGTTGTGTTTGATGTGATCATCAGCCAACGCGCAAGCCTTCGTCAAGGAACACACGCTGTTAAAAACCGCTCTGCAGTATCAGGTGGTGGACGCAAACCATGGCGTCAAAAAGGAACTGGACGTGCTCGTCAAGGTTCTATCCGCTCACCACAATGGCGTGGTGGTGGCGTTGTCTTCGGACCAACTCCACGTTCATACGGCTACAAACTTCCACAAAAAGTTCGTCGCCTAGCTCTTAAATCAGTTTACTCTGAAAAAGTTGCTGAAAACAAATTCGTAGCTGTAGACGCTCTTTCATTTACAGCTCCAAAAACTGCTGAATTTGCAAAAGTTCTTGCAGCATTGAGCATCGATTCTAAAGTTCTTGTTATCCTTGAAGAAGGAAATGAATTCGCAGCTCTTTCAGCTCGTAACCTTCCAAACGTGAAAGTTGCAACTGCTACAACTGCAAGTGTTCTTGACATCGCAAATAGCGACAAACTTCTTGTCACACAAGCAGCTATCTCTAAAATCGAGGAGGTTCTTGCATAATGAATTTGTATGATGTTATCAAAAAACCTGTTATCACTGAAAGCTCAATGGCTCAACTTGAAGCAGGAAAATATGTATTTGAAGTTGACACTCGTGCACACAAACTTTTGATCAAGCAAGCTGTTGAAGCTGCTTTCGAAGGTGTTAAAGTTGCCAACGTTAACACAATCAACGTAAAACCAAAAGCGAAACGTGTTGGACGTTACACTGGTTTTACTAACAAAACTAAAAAAGCTATCATCACACTTACAGCTGATTCAAAAGCAATCGAGTTGTTCGCTGCTGAAGCTGAATAATCTAAGGAGGAAATATCGTGGGAATTCGTGTTTATAAACCAACAACAAACGGTCGCCGTAATATGACTTCTTTGGATTTCGCTGAAATCACAACAAGCACTCCTGAAAAATCATTGCTTGTTGCTTTGAAGAGCAAGGCTGGTCGTAACAACAACGGTCGTATCACTGTTCGTCACCAAGGTGGTGGACACAAACGTTTCTACCGTTTGGTTGACTTCAAACGTAACAAAGACAACGTTGAAGCAGTTGTTAAAACTATTGAGTACGATCCAAACCGTTCTGCAAACATTGCTCTTGTACACTACACTGACGGTGTGAAGGCATACATCATCGCTCCAAAAGGTCTTGAAGTTGGTCAACGTATCGTTTCAGGTCCTGAAGCAGATATCAAAGTCGGAAACGCTCTTCCACTTGCTAACATCCCAGTTGGTACTTTGATCCACAACATCGAATTGAAACCAGGTCGTGGTGGAGAATTGGTACGTGCTGCTGGTGCTTCTGCCCAAGTATTGGGTCAAGAAGGTAAATACGTTCTTGTTCGTCTTCAATCTGGCGAAGTTCGTATGATTCTTGGAACTTGTCGTGCTACAGTTGGTGTTGTCGGAAACGAACAACATGGACTTGTAAACCTTGGTAAAGCAGGACGTAGCCGTTGGAAAGGTATCCGCCCAACAGTTCGTGGTTCTGTAATGAACCCTAACGATCACCCACACGGTGGTGGTGAAGGTAAAGCACCAGTTGGTCGTAAAGCGCCATCTACTCCATGGGGCAAACCTGCTCTTGGTCTTAAAACTCGTAACAAGAAAGCGAAATCTGACAAACTTATCGTTCGTCGTCGCAACGAGAAATAATAGTAAACTAGTCGCCTAAGCAACTAGGAAATCCGCCAGCTCGGTAGCGCTCCATGTGAGCGCAAGCCGCTGTGGTACAACATTTAAAGGAGAAAATATAAAAATGGGACGCAGTCTTAAAAAAGGACCTTTCGTCGATGAGCATTTGATGAAAAAAGTTGAAGCTCAAGCTAACGACGAAAAGAAAAAAGTTATCAAAACTTGGTCACGTCGTTCAACGATCTTCCCAAGTTTCATTGGTTACACTATTGCAGTTTATGACGGACGTAAACACGTACCTGTTTACATCCAAGAAGACATGGTAGGTCACAAACTTGGTGAATTTGCACCAACTCGTACTTACAAAGGTCACGCTGCAGACGACAAGAAAACACGTAGAAAATAAGGAGAACATAAATGGCAGAAATTACTTCAGCTAAAGCAATGGCTCGTACAGTACGTGTTTCACCTCGTAAATCACGTCTTGTTCTTGACAACATCCGTGGTAAAAGCGTAGCCGATGCTATTGCAATCTTGACATTCACACCAAACAAAGCTGCTGAAATCATCTTGAAAGTTTTGAATTCAGCTGTAGCTAACGCTGAAAACAACTTTGGTTTGGATAAAGCTAACTTGGTAGTATCTGAAGCATTCGCAAACGAAGGACCAACTATGAAACGTTTCCGTCCACGTGCGAAAGGTTCAGCTTCACCAATCAACAAACGTACAGCTCACATCACTGTGGCTGTTGCAGAAAAATAAGGAGGTAACATCGTGGGTCAAAAAGTACATCCAATTGGTATGCGTGTCGGCATCATCCGTGATTGGGATGCCAAATGGTATGCTGAAAAAGAATACGCGGATTACCTTCATGAAGATCTTGCAATCCGTAAATTCGTTCAAAAAGAATTGGCTGACGCAGCAGTTTCAACTATCGAAATTGAACGCGCAGTAAACAAAGTTAACGTTTCACTTCACACTGCTAAACCAGGTATGGTTATCGGTAAAGGTGGTGCTAACGTTGATGCACTCCGTGCAAAACTTAACAAATTGACTGGAAAACAAGTACACATCAACATCATCGAAATCAAACAACCTGATTTGGATGCTCACCTTGTAGGTGAAGGAATTGCTCGTCAATTGGAGCAACGTGTCGCTTTCCGTCGTGCACAAAAACAAGCAATCCAACGTGCAATGCGTGCTGGAGCTAAAGGAATTAAAACTCAAGTATCAGGTCGTTTAAACGGTGCAGATATCGCCCGTGCTGAAGGATACTCTGAAGGAACTGTTCCACTTCACACACTTCGTGCAGATATCGATTACGCTTGGGAAGAAGCAGATACTACATACGGTAAACTTGGTGTTAAAGTATGGATCTACCGTGGTGAAGTTCTTCCAGCTCGTAAAAACACTAAAGGAGGTAAATAACCAATGTTAGTACCTAAACGTGTTAAACACCGTCGTGAATTCCGTGGAAAAATGCGCGGTGAAGCAAAAGGTGGAAAAGAAGTAGCATTCGGTGAATACGGTCTTCAAGCTACAACTAGCCACTGGATCACTAACCGCCAAATCGAAGCTGCTCGTATCGCCATGACTCGTTACATGAAACGTGGTGGTAAAGTTTGGATTAAAATCTTCCCACACAAATCATACACTGCTAAAGCTATCGGTGTGCGTATGGGATCTGGTAAAGGGGCACCTGAAGGTTGGGTAGCACCAGTTAAACGTGGTAAAGTGATGTTTGAAGTTGCTGGTGTATCTGAAGAGATCGCTCGCGAAGCGCTTCGTCTTGCAAGCCACAAATTGCCAGTTAAATGTAAATTCGTAAAACGTGAAGCAGAATAAGGAGAAGGCATGAAACTTAATGAAGTAAAAGAATTTGTTAAAGAACTTCGTGGTCTTTCTCAAGAAGAACTCGCGAAGCGCGAAAACGAATTGAAAAAAGAATTGTTTGAACTTCGTTTCCAAGCTGCTACTGGTCAATTGGAACAAACAGCTCGCTTGAAAGAAGTTAAAAAACAAATCGCTCGTATCAAAACAGTTCAATCTGAAGCGAAATAATAGACTAGGGAAGGAGAAATTTCAATGGAACGCAATAATCGTAAAGTTCTTGTTGGACGTGTTGTATCTGACAAAATGGACAAGACAATCACAGTTGTAGTTGAAACAAAACGTAACCACCCAGTCTATGGTAAACGTATTAACTACTCTAAAAAATACAAAGCACATGATGAAAACAATGTTGCCAAAGAAGGCGATATCGTACGTATCATGGAAACTCGTCCGCTTTCAGCTACAAAACGTTTCCGTCTTGTAGAAGTTGTTGAAGAAGCGGTCATCATCTAATCAAACCTGAAAGGAGAAAACTGAAATGATTCAAACAGAAACTCGTTTGAAAGTCGCAGACAACAGCGGTGCGCGCGAAATCTTGACTATCAAAGTTCTTGGTGGTTCAGGACGTAAATTTGCAAACATCGGTGATGTTATTGTGGCATCTGTAAAACAAGCTACTCCTGGTGGTGCGGTTAAAAAAGGTGACGTTGTAAAAGCTGTTATCGTTCGTACTAAATCAGGTGCTCGTCGTGCTGATGGTTCATACATCAAATTTGACGAAAACGCAGCAGTTATCATCCGTGAAGATAAAACTCCTCGCGGAACACGTATCTTTGGCCCAGTTGCACGCGAATTGCGTGAAGGTGGCTTCATGAAGATCGTGTCACTTGCTCCAGAAGTACTTTAATTGATTGCTCAATGAAAATTAAAACAAGTCTAGGAAGTGAGACGAAAGCATAACTTAAGTTAGGTGAGTTGAAACTGACGAAGAATTGCTTTGATTTTCGCAGAGTAAAAACAAACAAACTAGTCCCCTAGCTTTGAGCTAGGGTGCCCTTATGGGCGTAAGAAAAATCAAGGAGAAACCTAATGTTTGTAAAAAAAGGCGACAAAGTTCGCGTAATCGCTGGTAAAGATAAGGGAACAGAAGCTGTTGTCCTTACTGCTCTTCCAAAAGTAAACAAAGTTATCGTTGAAGGTGTTAACATCGTTAAGAAACACCAACGTCCAACTAACGAGCTTCCTCAAGGTGGTATCATCGAGAAAGAAGCAGCTATTCACGTATCAAACGTTCAAGTATTGGACAAAAATGGTGTAGCTGGTCGTGTTGGTTACAAATTTGTAGACGGTAAAAAAGTTCGCTACAACAAAAAATCAGGCGAAGTGCTTGATTAATCACGAAGGAAAGGAGAAGTATAATGGCAAATCGTTTAAAAGAAAAATATCTTAATGAAGTAGTTCCTGCTTTGACAGAACAATTCAACTACTCATCAGTGATGGCTGTGCCTAAAGTAGATAAGATCGTTTTGAACATGGGTGTTGGTGAAGCTGTATCAAACGCTAAAAGTCTTGAAAAAGCTGCTGAAGAATTGGCACTTATCTCAGGTCAAAAACCACTTATCACTAAAGCTAAAAAATCAATCGCCGGCTTCCGTCTTCGTGAAGGTGTAGCGATCGGTGCAAAAGTTACCCTTCGTGGTGAACGTATGTACGAATTCTTGGACAAATTGGTTTCAGTTTCACTTCCACGTGTGCGTGACTTCCACGGTGTTCCAACAAAATCATTTGATGGACGCGGAAACTACACTCTTGGTGTGAAAGAACAATTGATCTTCCCAGAAATTAACTTTGATGACGTTGACAAAACTCGTGGTCTTGACATCGTTATCGTAACAACTGCTAACACTGACGAAGAGTCACGTGCATTGCTTACAGGCCTTGGAATGCCTTTTGCAAAATAATATAGGAGGTAAATCTAATGGCTAAAAAATCAATGATTGCTAAGAACAAACGTCCAGCGAAGTTCTCTACTCAAGCTTATACTCGTTGTGAAAAATGTGGTCGTCCACATTCAGTTTACCGCAAATTTAAACTTTGCCGTGTTTGCTTCCGTGAATTAGCTTACAAAGGACAAATTCCTGGTGTAACAAAAGCATCTTGGTAATATCATGATACAAAGAGCGTAACAACCACAGCAAAAATAGGAAATTTGGTGAAGAAGCGATGCTCCAAATCAAATTTATCTTTTTTGCCCAGGTTGTAGCTCGTGTTCAAATAAGAGTTCTCTCATTTGAATGTGTCAATACTATCTGAGCCCAGCTCAATCATTAACTAGCAAGTGCAACTTGCAAACTACTAGTAAGAGGAGAAAAACAAAATGGTTATGACTGACCCAATCGCAGACTTCCTAACTCGTATTCGTAACGCTAACCAAGCGAAACACGAAGTACTTGAAGTACCTGCATCAAACATCAAAAAAGGGATTGCTGAAATCCTTAAACGCGAAGGTTTTGTTAAGAACGTAGAAATCATCGAAGATGACAAACAAGGCATCATCCGTGTATTCCTTAAATACGGACCAAACGGTGAAAAAGTTATCACTAACTTGAAACGTGTTTCTAAACCAGGACTTCGTGTCTACAAGAAACGTGAAGATCTTCCAAAAGTTCTTAACGGACTTGGAATTGCTATTCTTTCAACTTCTGAAGGTTTGCTTACTGATAAAGAAGCTCGCCAAAAGAACGTTGGTGGAGAAGTTATCGCTTACGTTTGGTAAAATCAAGATACAAAGAGCGTCATGGGCAATGTGAAAATAGGAAATCTGACAAAGAGTGTTAACACTCTAGGAAGATTTGTCTTTTTCACACAGACCATAGCTCGTGTTCAATTTAGCTGATTTACTGATCAGCTAAATAGAGAGTAAATTAGTTTAGGAGAAAAAGATGAAAGCTACTGAATTGAATGAAAAACTTATTGTTGCAGAAGACGCTTTGGCTGAATTGTCAAAAGATGACCTTGTATCTCTTTTATGTGAAATTGGTTATAGTCCTGCGGCTATTGATGTATTGACAGAATATCAGAAGTTTGTCAAAGCTTTTCGAAAGAAACTAGGTTTGCTCTAATCCGAATGCCCCCCGTGAAAACTGGCTGTAATGGCCTGACAATCTAACAGGAGAAAATAAACATGTCACGTATTGGTAATAAAGTTATCGTGTTGCCTGCTGGTGTTGAAATCACTAACAATGGCAACGTTGTAACTGTAAAAGGACCTAAAGGAGAACTTACTCGTGAGTTCTCAAAAGATATTGAAATTCGTGTGGAAGGTACTGAAGTAACTCTTCACCGTCCAAACGATTCAAAAGAAATGAAAACAATCCACGGAACTACTCGTGCTCTTTTGAACAACATGGTAATTGGTGTATCAGAAGGATTCAAGAAAGAACTTGAAATGCGTGGGGTTGGTTACCGTGCACAACTTCAAGGTAAAAAACTTGTTTTGGCTGTTGGTAAATCTCATCCAGACGAAGTTGAAGCTCCAGAAGGAATTACTTTTGAACTTCCAAACCCAACAACAATCGTTGTTAGCGGAATTTCAAAAGAAGTAGTTGGTCAAACAGCTGCTTACGTACGTAGCCTTCGTTCACCAGAACCATATAAAGGTAAAGGTATCCGTTACGTTGGTGAATTCGTTCGCCGTAAAGAAGGTAAAACAGGTAAATAATGTTGAGTGGTTGATTTATAACCACCAACCTATTTTCCAACTTAGTGCATAGCACACGATTTAAAACTAAAGAGGTGAAAACTGTGATTTCTAAACCAGATAAAAACAAACTCCGCCAAAAACGCCACCGTCGCGTTCGCGGAAAACTCTCTGGAACTGCTGATCGCCCACGTTTGAACGTATTCCGTTCTAATACAGGCATCTACGCTCAAGTGATTGATGACGTAGCGGGTGTAACGCTCGCAAGTGCTTCAACTCTTGACAAAGAAGTTTCAAAAGGAACTAAAACTGAACAAGCCGTTACTGTCGGTAAACTCGTTGCAGAACGTGCAAACGCTAAAGGTATTTCAGAAGTGGTGTTCGACCGCGGTGGATATCTATATCACGGACGTGTGAAAGCTTTGGCTGATGCAGCTCGTGAAAACGGATTGAAATTCTAATAGGAGGACACTAGAAAATGGCATTTAAAGACAATGCAGTTGAATTAGAAGAACGCGTAGTTGCTGTCAACCGTGTTACAAAAGTTGTTAAAGGTGGACGTCGTCTTCGTTTCGCAGCTCTTGTTGTTGTTGGTGACCACAACGGTCGCGTAGGATTTGGTACTGGTAAGGCTCAAGAAGTTCCAGAAGCAATCCGCAAAGCAGTAGAAGATGCTAAGAAAAACTTGATTGAAGTTCCTATGGTTGGAACAACAATCCCACACGAAGTTCTTTCAGAATTCGGTGGAGCTAAAGTATTGTTGAAACCTGCTGTAGAAGGTTCTGGAGTTGCCGCTGGTGGTGCAGTTCGTGCCGTTGTGGAATTGGCAGGTGTGGCAGATATTACATCTAAATCACTTGGCTCTAACACTCCAATCAACATTGTTCGCGCAACTGTTGAAGGTTTGAAACAATTGAAACGCGCTGAAGAAGTTGCTGCCCTTCGTGGTATCTCAGTTTCTGATTTGGCATAAGAAAGGGGATAAAATGGCTCAAATTAAAATTACTTTGACTAAGTCTCCAATCGGACGCATTCCATCACAACGTAAAACTGTTGTAGCACTTGGACTTGGCAAATTGAACAGCTCTGTTATCAAAGAAGACAACGCTGCTATCCGTGGTATGATCACTGCAGTATCTCACTTGGTAACAGTTGAAGAAGTAAACTAATGAATTCTTAGGGGATGTGGCAATACTCATCCCCTAAAACTAGATATAGTCATCTAAGATGACCATGTATAGGCGAGTTGATAAGGGAGACAACCTTTTCTCTCTTATCGGCGCTAGCATTTTACAAAAGAGGAGAAAATAATAATGAAACTTCATGAATTGAAACCTGCAGAAGGTTCTCGTAAAGTACGTAACCGTGTTGGTCGTGGTACTTCATCAGGTAACGGTAAAACATCTGGTCGCGGTCAAAAAGGTCAAAAAGCTCGTAGCGGTGGCGGAGTTCGCCTTGGTTTTGAAGGTGGACAAACTCCATTGTTCCGTCGTCTTCCAAAACGTGGATTCACTAATATCAACGCTAAAGAATATGCAATTGTAAACCTTGACCAATTGAACGTCTTTGAAGACGGTGCAGAAGTAACTCCAGTTGTACTTATCGAAGCAGGAATTGTGAAAGCTGAAAAATCAGGAGTTAAAATTCTTGGTAACGGTGAGTTGACTAAGAAATTGACTGTGAAAGCAGCTAAATTCTCTAAATCAGCTGAGGAAGCTATCACTGCTAAAGGTGGTTCTGTAGAAGTCATCTAAGAGAGGTGACCCATGTTTTTTAAATTACTAAAAGAAGCGCTCAAGGTTAAACAAGTTCGATCAAAAATTCTCTTTACAATTTTTATCATTCTTGTTTTCCGTATTGGGACAAGTATTACTGTTCCAGGTGTGAATGCGAAAAGTTTAGAAGCTCTCAGTGGTTTGTCTTTCTTGAACATGCTTAGTCTTGTTTCAGGGAATGCCATGAAGAACTTCTCCGTTTTTGCACTCGGGGTAAGTCCGTATATCACTGCTTCAATCGTTGTTCAATTGCTACAAATGGATCTTTTACCGAAGTTTGTAGAATGGGGCAAACAAGGGGAAGTAGGACGGAGAAAACTAAACCAAGCTACTCGTTATATTGCACTTGTGCTTGCATTTGTTCAATCTATCGGGATTACAGCAGGATTTAATACTCTATCTGGGGCGAAATTATTAACGACAGCTTTAACTCCACAAGTTTTTGTTACCATTGGTATTATCCTCACGGCAGGTAGTATGATTGTAACTTGGCTCGGGGAACAAATTACAGATAAGGGATACGGAAATGGTGTTTCTATGATTATCTTTGCAGGTATTGTTGCTTCAATTCCTGAGATGATTAAAGGCATCTATGTTGACTACTTCGTCAATATTCCAAGTAGCCGTTTGACTTCATCTATTATCTTTGTCGTTATTTTGATTATCGCTGTCTTGTTGATTGTTTACTTTACAACCTTTGTTCAACAGGCAGAATATAAAATTCCAATCCAATATACAAAAGTTGCTCAAGGAGCCCCATCAAGCTCATACCTTCCATTGAAGGTAAACCCAGCGGGGGTTATCCCAGTTATCTTTGCAAGTTCCATCACAGCAGCACCTGCAGCCATTCTTCAATTTTTGAGTGCTACAGGTCATGATTGGGCTTGGGTACGTACAGCACAGGAAATGTTATCTACAACATCTCCGACAGGTGTTGCTATGTATGCCTTGTTAATCATTCTCTTTACATTCTTCTATACATTTGTACAGATCAATCCAGAGAAAGCAGCAGAAAACTTGCAAAAGAGTGGAGCCTACATTCATGGTGTCCGTCCTGGTAAAGGTACTGAAGAATTCATGTCGAAACTTCTTCGTCGCCTTGCGACTGTCGGGTCAATCTTCCTTGGTGTGATTTCAATCTTGCCGATTGTGGCAAAAGATATCTTTGGTCTTTCAGAAGCTGTTGCTTTTGGGGGAACTAGTCTTTTGATCATTATCTCAACAGGTATTGAAGGAATCAAACAGTTAGAAGGTTACCTATTGAAACGTAAGTATGTTGGTTTCATGGACAAAACAGAATAAAAGCAAAATTACTTTTGCTTAGAGAGTGGAGTATGAAGGTCTATCTATCAGAGAGATTTTCGTCTCCCCTCTTCTATTTTGTTTTTAAATAGGGGTTGAATGAGATTTCTGCTTCTATTTAAATACAAAATAAGGAGATCCTATCATGAATCTTTTGATTATGGGCTTACCTGGAGCAGGTAAGGGAACGCAAGCAGCTAAAATTGTGGAGCAATTCCACGTGGCACACATTTCAACTGGAGATATGTTCCGTGCTGCTATGGCAAATCAAACTGAAATGGGTGTACTTGCAAAGTCATACATCGACAAAGGTGAGTTGGTTCCAGATGAAGTTACAAATGGAATTGTTAAAGAACGCCTTTCTCAGGACGACATCAAAGAAACAGGTTTCTTGTTGGATGGTTACCCACGTACGATTGAACAAGCTCATGCCTTGGACAAAACATTGGCGGAACTTGGTATCGAACTGGAAGGTGTGATCAACATCGAAGTGAACCCAGATTGCCTCTTGGAACGTTTGAGTGGCCGTATCATCCACCGCGAAACAGGTGAAACCTTCCACAAAGTTTTCAACCCACCAGTTGATTATAAGGAAGAAGATTATTACCAACGTGAAGATGACAAACCGGAGACAGTGAAGCGTCGTTTGGATGTGAATATTGCACAAGGTGAACCAATCATTGCTCACTACCGTGCCAAAGGTTTGGTCCACGATATCGAAGGAAATCAAGATATCAATGATGTGTTCAAAGACATCGAAAAAGTATTGACAAATTTGAAATAAAGCGTTTTTCACACTTGCAAAAAATCGCTACAAATGTTATACTGAGATAGTCTGACTTATAATTGTTGTCTCTATTTTCAGAGGCATCGAATCGAAATTTATGGAGGTGCTTTTGCGTGGCAAAAGACGATGTGATTGAAGTTGAAGGCAAAGTAGTCGATACAATGCCTAACGCAATGTTTACGGTTGAACTTGAAAATGGACATCAGATTTTAGCAACAGTTTCTGGTAAAATTCGTAAAAACTATATTCGTATTTTAGCGGGAGATCGTGTTACTGTCGAGATGAGTCCATATGACTTAACACGTGGACGTATCACTTACCGCTTTAAATAATCGAAAAACTTGGAGGGATAAGAAATGAAAGTAAGACCATCGGTCAAACCAATTTGCGAATACTGTAAAGTAATTCGTCGTAATGGTCGTGTTATGGTAATTTGCCCAGCAAATCCAAAACACAAACAACGTCAAGGATAAGATAGAAAGGAGAAAACATGGCTCGTATTGCTGGAGTTGACATTCCAAATGACAAACGCGTAGTAATCTCATTGACTTACGTTTATGGTATCGGACTTGCAACATCTAAGAAAATTTTGGCTGCTGCTGGAATCTCAGAAGATGTTCGTGTACGTGACCTTACATCAGATCAAGAAGATGCTATCCGTCGTGAAGTGGATGCAATCAAAGTTGAAGGTGACCTTCGTCGTGAAGTAAACTTGAACATCAAACGTTTGATGGAAATCGGTTCTTACCGTGGTATTCGTCACCGTCGTGGACTTCCTGTCCGTGGACAAAACACTAAAAACAACGCTCGCACTCGTAAAGGTAAAGCTGTTGCGATTGCTGGTAAGAAAAAATAATATAGGAGGTAAAAGTCTTGGCTAAACCAACACGTAAACGTCGTGTGAAAAAGAATATCGAATCTGGTATTGCTCATATTCACGCTACATTTAATAACACTATTGTTATGATTACTGATGTGCATGGTAATGCAATTGCTTGGTCATCAGCTGGTGCTCTTGGTTTCAAAGGTTCTCGTAAATCTACACCATTCGCTGCTCAAATGGCTTCTGAAGCTGCTGCTAAATCTGCACAAGAACACGGTCTTAAATCAGTTGAAGTTACTGTAAAAGGTCCAGGTTCTGGTCGTGAGTCAGCTATTCGTGCGCTTGCTGCCGCTGGTCTTGAAGTAACAGCAATTCGTGATGTGACTCCAGTGCCACACAATGGTGCTCGTCCTCCAAAACGTCGCCGTGTATAATCATCGCATTACACTGCTTTTCGTTTAAGAGGGAGTAACTAAATGATTGAGTTTGAAAAACCAAATATAACAAAAATTGATGAAAATAAAGATTATGGCAAGTTTGTAATCGAACCACTTGAACGTGGCTACGGTACAACTCTTGGTAACTCTCTTCGTCGTGTACTACTAGCTTCTCTACCAGGAGCAGCAGTGACATCTATCAACATTGAAGGTGTCTTGCATGAGTTCGACACAGTTCCAGGTGTTCGTGAAGACGTGATGCAAATCATTCTGAACATTAAAGGGATTGCAGTGAAATCATACGTTGAAGACGAAAAACTCATTGAACTTGACGTTGAAGGTCCTGCTGAAATTACAGCTGGAGATATTTTGACTGACAGTGATATTGAAATTGTAAATCCAGATCATTATCTCTTTACAATCGGTGAAGGTTCTTCTCTAAAAGCGACAATGACTGTTAACAGTGGTCGTGGATATGTACCTGCTGATGAAAACAAAAAAGATAATGCACCAGTTGGAACACTTGCTGTAGATTCTATTTATACACCAGTTACAAAAGTCAACTATCAAGTAGAGCCTGCTCGTGTAGGTAGCAATGATGGATTTGACAAATTAACCCTTGAAATCTTGACTAATGGAACAATTATTCCAGAAGATGCTTTAGGGCTTTCAGCACGTATCTTGACAGAACATCTTGATTTGTTTACAAATCTTACTGAGATTGCGAAGTCAACTGAAGTGATGAAAGAAGCTGATACTGAATCTGACGATCGTATTTTGGATCGTACGATTGAGGAACTGGACTTGTCTGTGCGTTCATACAACTGTTTGAAACGTGCCGGTATCAATACTGTGCATGATTTGACAGAAAAATCTGAAGCAGAGATGATGAAAGTACGAAATCTTGGACGCAAGAGTTTGGAAGAAGTGAAACTCAAACTCATTGACTTGGGTCTTGGATTAAAAGATAAATAAAGGAGGAATACATGGCTTACCGTAAACTAGGACGCACTAGCTCACAACGTAAAGCAATGCTTCGCGATTTGACAACTGACCTTTTGATCAACGAATCAATCGTGACAACTGAAGCTCGTGCTAAAGAAATCCGTAAAACTGTTGAAAAAATGATTACTCTAGGTAAACGTGGTGATTTGCATGCACGTCGTCAAGCAGCTGCTTTCGTACGTAATGAAATCGCATCTGAAAACTATGATGAAGCAACTGATAAGTACACTTCTACTACAGCACTTCAAAAATTGTTCTCAGAAATCGCACCTCGTTATGCTGAACGTAACGGTGGATACACTCGTATCCTTAAAACTGAACCACGTCGTGGTGATGCTGCGCCAATGGCAATCATCGAATTAGTATAAAATCATCAATTTTGTTGAGTGTTATGATGATGGAGTCTTGTGCTCTTAGTCTAGCTCTGGTCTACCGCTGGGACTTCGGTCCTAGCGGGAACACTCATCATCATTTGATAGGGTAGACGCTTGTTTACGAAATTGTTTTTTTGTTTAAGAACAACTTCGTAAGCAGGCGTTTTTTAGTATTTTTTTCGGAAATATGCTATACTAGGAAAAAAGAAAATCAAAAACGTTCAGGTTTTCTAATAATCGTAGAAATGGGGTATAAGAATGAAGGCTATTATTACAGTGGTTGGTAAGGACAAGGCTGGGATCGTTGCAGGCGTGTCTACTAAGATTGCAGAGTTGGGTTTGAATATTGACGATATTTCTCAGACGGTGTTGGATGAATACTTTACTATGATGGCGGTCGTTTCTAGTGACGAAAAACAGGATTTCACTTATCTTCGAAATGAGTTTGAAACTTTCGGTCAGACCTTGAATGTCAAAATAAATATTCAAAGTGCGGCGATTTTTGACGCTATGTATAATATCTAGGAGGTGGCTATGGATATTAGACAAGTTACAGAAACCATTGCCATGATCGAGGAGCAGAACTTCGATATCAGAACCATCACCATGGGGATTTCCCTTTTGGATTGTATTGATCCAGATATTGAACGTGCTGCTGAAAAGATTTACCAAAAAATCACCACTAAAGCTGCAAATTTAGTGGCTGTAGGAGACGAAATTGCTGCAGAACTTGGGATTCCTATTGTTAATAAACGGGTATCGGTGACTCCGATTTCTTTAATTGGTGCAGCGACTGATGCGACGGACTATGTTGTTTTGGCAAAGGCTCTTGACAAGGCTGCCAAGGAGATCGGTGTTGATTTTATTGGTGGATTCTCTGCCTTGGTACAAAAGGGTTATCAAAAAGGTGATGAGATACTCATCAATTCTATCCCCCGTGCTCTAGCTGAGACAGATAAGGTCTGCTCGTCCGTCAATATTGGCTCAACCAAGTCAGGTATCAACATGACTGCGGTCGCTGATATGGGGCGTATCATCAAGGAAACAGCTGCGCTATCAGATATGGGTGCGGCCAAGTTGGTCGTATTTGCTAATGCTGTTGAGGACAATCCTTTTATGGCAGGGGCTTTCCATGGTGTTGGGGAAGCAGATGTTATCATCAATGTTGGTGTTTCAGGTCCTGGTGTTGTCAAACGCGCCTTGGAGAAAGTTCGTGGTCAGAGTTTTGATGTTGTAGCTGAGACGGTCAAGAAAACAGCCTTTAAGATTACTCGTATTGGTCAGCTAGTCGGTCAAATGGCCAGCGAGAGACTGGGTGTTGACTTTGGGATTGTAGACCTAAGCTTGGCACCAACTCCTGCAGTTGGCGATTCTGTGGCTCGTGTCCTTGAGGAAATGGGCCTAGAAACAGTTGGTACGCATGGGACGACGGCTGCCCTCGCTCTTTTGAATGACCAAGTTAAGAAGGGCGGAGTGATGGCTTGTAACCAAGTCGGTGGCTTGTCAGGTGCTTTTATCCCCGTTTCTGAAGATGAGGGGATGATTGGTGCGGTACAAGATGGCTCTCTGAATTTAGAGAAACTAGAAGCCATGACGGCTATCTGTTCTGTTGGGCTGGATATGATTGCCATTCCGGAAGATACGCCTGCTGAAACCATTGCAGCTATGATTGCGGATGAGGCGGCAATTGGTGTCATTAACATGAAAACAACGGCCGTCCGTATTATTCCAAAGGGCAAAGAAGGCGATATGATTGAGTTTGGAGGCTTGCTAGGGACAGCTCCAGTTATGAAGGTCAACGGGGCTTCGTCTGTTGATTTCATCTCTCGCGGTGGGCAAATCCCAGCTCCAATCCATAGTTTTAAAAATTAATAAAAAAGCGAGAGGATTTAAGTTGAGTTTAAGGATGACTGTGTATACTATAATCATTAAATAAAGACCTCCTAACTTTATTTAATAGAAATCCTAAACTTTTTCATAATAATCTCCTAGGGAAGCTACCATGAGGGTAGCTTTTCTTTTGGATAATTTACAAATGTTGGCTTTGCTTTTGAAAGCCGAATATTTCTTTGATCCATGATATAATAGAAGAAAATGGAGGATAGAAAATGTCTAAAGTAAGATTGTATTTGGTCCGTCATGGGAAAACGATGTTTAACACCATTGGACGTGCTCAAGGATGGAGTGATACACCTCTGACTGCAGAAGGTGAGTTGGGAATCCATGAACTGGGAATTGGCTTGAGAGAGTCTGGCTTGCAGTTTGACCGCGCTTATTCCAGTGATTCAGGTCGCACTATTCAAACCATGGGAATTATCCTAGAAGAACTTGGCCTGCAGGGGAAAATCCCTTACCGCATGGACAAGCGAATCCGTGAGTGGTGCTTTGGTAGTTTTGATGGGGCCTATGATGGGGACCTCTTTATGGGGTTGATTCCTCGTATTTTTAATGTGGACCATGTTCATCAGTTGTCCTATGCAGAACTAGCAGAAGGTTTGGTAGAGGTTGATACTGCTGGTTGGGCAGAAGGCTGGGAAAAACTCAGTGGTCGAATCAAAGAAGGTTTTGAAACGATTGCCAAAGAAATGGAAGAACAAGGTGGGGGCAATGCTCTCGTCGTCAGCCATGGAATGACCATTGGGACTATTGTGTATCTGATCAATGGTATGCATCCACATGGTCTAGATAATGGTAGCGTGACGATTCTTGAATATGAGGACGGTCAGTTTAGCGTAGAAGTTGTTGGTGACCGTAGCTATCGAGAGCTCGGACGTGAGAAGATGGAAGAAATAAAAAATTGATAGAAGTTAGCTCCGAGTGGGAGCTAATTTTTTTCCTGTTAAATAAGGTGGATTTGCGACTCAGTATTTCTTGTTATCCAAGTCTAAAAGAACATTTCTCGTCTTTCAAATTCCCCCAAAAATGGTATAATAGTAACATCACAAAATTGGAGAGAGACCATGAGTTTTTACAATCATAAAGAAATTGAGCCTAAGTGGCAGGGCTACTGGGCAGAACATCATACATTTAAGACAGGAACAGATGCATCAAAACCGAAGTTTTATGCGCTTGACATGTTCCCTTACCCGTCTGGAGCAGGTCTGCACGTAGGACACCCAGAAGGCTACACTGCAACCGATATCCTCAGCCGTTACAAACGTGCGCAAGGTTACAATGTCCTTCACCCAATGGGTTGGGATGCTTTTGGTTTGCCTGCAGAGCAATACGCCATGGATACAGGGAATGACCCAGCTGACTTTACAGCGGAAAACATTGCCAACTTTAAACGCCAAATCAATGCGCTTGGATTTTCTTACGACTGGGACCGTGAAGTTAACACCACAGATCCAAACTACTATAAGTGGACTCAGTGGATCTTTACCAAGCTTTACGAAAAAGGCTTGGCCTATGAAGCGGAAGTACCAGTAAACTGGGTGGAAGAGTTGGGAACAGCTATCGCAAACGAAGAAGTCCTTCCTGACGGAACTTCTGAGCGTGGTGGCTATCCTGTTGTCCGCAAACCAATGCGCCAATGGATGCTTAAAATCACGGCCTATGCAGAGCGCTTGCTTAATGACTTGGATGAGTTGGATTGGCCAGAGTCTATCAAGGATATGCAACGCAACTGGATTGGCAAATCCACTGGTGCCAATGTAACTTTCAAAGTGAAAGGGACTGACAAGGAATTCACAGTCTTTACTACTCGTCCTGATACTCTTTTCGGTGCGACCTTCACAGTCTTGGCTCCTGAGCATGACTTGGTTGACGCCATCACAAGTCCAGAGCAAGCTGATGCAGTTGCAGACTACAAACACCAAGCTAGTCTCAAGTCTGACTTGGCTCGTACCGATCTTGCCAAGGAAAAAACAGGGGTTTGGACGGGCGCTTATGCTATCAACCCTGTCAATGGTAAGGAAATTCCAATCTGGATTGCAGACTATGTGCTTGCTAGTTATGGAACAGGTGCTGTCATGGCTGTGCCTGCCCATGACCAACGTGACTGGGAATTTGCCAAACAATTTGACCTTCCAATCGTAGAAGTGCTAGAAGGTGGAAATGTAGCAGAAGCTGCCTATACTGAAGATGGTCTTCATGTCAATTCAGACTTCCTAGATGGCCTTAACAAAGAAGACGCTATTGCTAAGATTGTGGCTTGGTTGGAAGAGAAAGGTTGCGGTCAAGAGAAGGTTACCTACCGTCTCCGCGACTGGCTCTTTAGCCGTCAACGTTACTGGGGTGAGCCAATCCCAATCATTCATTGGGAAGATGGAACTTCAACGGCTGTTCCTGAAAATGAATTGCCACTTGTCTTGCCAGTAACCAAGGACATCCGCCCTTCAGGTACAGGGGAAAGCCCATTGGCTAACTTGACCGACTGGCTTGAAGTGACGCGTGAAGATGGCGTTAAAGGTCGTCGTGAAACAAACACTATGCCACAATGGGCTGGTTCAAGCTGGTACTACCTCCGCTATATTGACCCACACAATACTGAGAAATTGGCTGATGAGGATCTTCTCAAACAATGGTTGCCAGTCGATATCTACGTAGGTGGGGCAGAGCATGCCGTTCTTCACTTGCTTTATGCTCGCTTCTGGCACAAATTCCTCTATGACCTCGGTGTTGTTCCAACAAAAGAGCCATTCCAAAAACTCTTTAACCAAGGAATGATCTTGGGAACAAGCTACCGTGACCACCGTGGGGCTCTTGTGGCGACTGATAAGGTTGAAAAACGTGACGGTTCTTTCTTCCATGTGGAAACAGGAGAAGAACTGGAGCAAGCACCAGCCAAGATGTCTAAATCGCTCAAGAATGTTGTCAATCCAGACGATGTGGTGGAACAATACGGTGCCGATACCCTTCGCGTCTATGAAATGTTCATGGGGCCACTCGATGCTTCCATCGCTTGGTCAGAAGAAGGTCTGGAAGGAAGCCGTAAATTCCTTGACCGTGTTTACCGTTTGATTACAAGTAAAGAAATTGCTGCGGAAAACAATGGTGCTCTTGACAAGGTTTATAACGAAACCGTTAAATCTGTTACTGAGCAAATCGAATCCATGAAATTCAACACAGCAATTGCCCAACTTATGGTCTTTGTCAACGCTGCTAATAAGGAAGACAAACTCTATGTGGACTATGCCAAAGGCTTTATCCAATTGATTGCCCCATTTGCACCTCACTTGGCAGAAGAACTCTGGCAAACAGTTGCAGCAACAGGTGAGTCCATCTCTTATGTGGCTTGGCCAGTATGGGACGAAAGTAAATTGGTTGAAGACGAAATCGAAATCGTCATCCAAATCAAAGGAAAAGTCCGTGCCAAATTGATGGTCGCTAAAGACCTATCACGTGAAGAATTGCAAGAAATCGCTCTAGCGGATGAAAAAGTTAAAGCAGAAATTGACGGCAAGGAAATCGTGAAGGTGATTGCAGTACCTAACAAGCTGGTAAATATCGTTGTGAAATAAGATAGGAATCCTTCAGAGTAGAATCTGGAGGATTTTTATTTGACAAGAAGTTTCTATTTTGTTAATATAATTAACAAAGAAAAGAGAGATTATGGATAAAAAAGAATTTATTACATTTAATAATCGTTTTAATAGATTTATTTTAGCATTTGAACAGCTAAAAAAAAATCAACATAAAATTAGTATTGACAAATCCATTACGTTGAATGAGGTACATTTGATTGTTGTGATTGGGAAAAATCAGCCCTTAAATCTAGTGAAATTATCTGAATTATTAAAAGTTTCGAGAAGTGCAATAACTCAAAGTGTTAGGAGATTAATTCAAAAAAATTTAGTTGTTTTTGATTTTGCTCCGAATAATGGGAAAAATAAATATTTGAGATTATCTGAAAAAGGTATCGAAGTTTTTAAAATCCATAAGGAGCAACAAGCATATATTGAAGAATCGGTCTTTTCAGTTTTAAACAACTATAGCGAGAAGGAGCTTCAAACAGTTGTGAAATTGATGGATGATATTGAAAATGTATGGGGAGGATTACCGTGGTGAAAGTCACGGTAAATTTTAAACTTAGTTGTTAAGTATATTAACAAAAGGAGAAGATATGACTGTAAATATTGAGCTGATTTCACAAACTGACTTAGCAGATGAATCTTTTTATATTACTATCAATGGTTTAGAACCAAGGACAAGGTATTGTGTAGAAATGTACCTGTCTGATTATTACTGTATAAATGCTCCCTTACTTTTAGATCATGATGTCATGTGGAAATCAACTGCAATTTTTTTATCTGATCAGGACGGTATGATTGACACCTCTCAAACAGCATCTATTTCGGGATCTTATAAAGGAGTTTCAGAAATGGGCTTGTTCTTTAATGCGAAACCGTTGAAGAATAGGAAAAGGAGATTACCCAGTTCTCTTGATAAAATTCCATTACGAAATTGTTTTGGTGTTGAAATTAAAATCAGGCTGGGGAAAGATGTGGTTGCGGAGCAAAGTTTTGTAAGGCGTTATATGAATCTGGGAATAAGGTATCAAGATATTTATGATAAGCATTTTCAAGGTCGATTATTTTATGATGAAAAGTTAAGAAAGGCACCAGCCGTGATTATTGTTAGTGGTAGTGAGGGAAGAATTGAAAAAGCTCAGAACATTGCCCAACTTTTATCTTCTAGAGGCTACATTTGTCTTGCGATAGCTTATTTTGGTTTAGAGGGATTACCCCAAAACTTAGAACGAATTCCGATAGAATGTCTGGAGGAAGCGAAAGATTTTCTATGTCATCATCCTCAAGTTGATAATACAAAAATAGGAATATATGGTCGTTCTAAAGGAGCAGAGCTTGTTCTGGCTGGACAAAGTATTTTGGATGATGTGCAATGTTTGGTACTCAATTCCCCCTCAAATGTAATATTTGAGGGAATAAAGGGAAAACTCAACTCTCACTCATCTTCTTGGACATATTTGCAAAAAGAACTTCCGTATCAAAAATTTCAACTAGGAAATTATTTGTTAAACAAGTTTTTTGGAAAACATATTTCTGAAGATAGTAGGGCTCAGATTGATGTGAGTAAAATTGCCTCTCCTTTATTATTACTAGGAAGCGATGTCGATGAAATATGGGATGCGTCATCCGCGATAGATGATATTATTTCACATTATAAAGGGAAATCCATTTTGTTTAAAAAATACCATGAAACGGGGCATATGTTAACGGTTGCTTATCAACCGAATCATCGTTATCGAAAAGATTGGCACTTATTAATGAAAGAAAGTGTAGACTCTTGGTTTGCTACGATAAATTTTTTTGATACACATTTGAAAAATTTGTAGATAGTGCTGAACCGTGCTATAATAGTCCCAACTAAGATAAAAACACAGTTCTGGTTGGTAGTCCAGACGTAGGCAAGCCTATTAGTAACCTTCCTCCTTGGTTGTCCATTCTTAGGGATAGATTTAAGGAGGTGCTGTCGTGGAAATCGTTTCAATTGGCTTGACAGTTTATTTTGAAGATGGATTTTGGCATGGATTGTTTGAACAAGAGTATGAGGGAACTTATCAAGTTTGTCGAGTGACATTTGGTCAGGAACCAAAAGAGGATGAAATTTTGAAACTTTTACAGACTCAGTTTGTTCGGTTATCTTTTAGTCCAGAGGCAACAGTCAAACAGCATGTGAAGATTAAGAATCCGAAGCGTCTGCAGCGAGCTGTAAAGAAACAGGTGAAGCAGAAAGTTTCTTCTAAGTCACAAGAGCTTTTACAGTTGCAGTATGAGGAACGAAAAAAGCATTCAAAACAACAGTCCAGTCTCTAAAAGCAATTGCTCAAGCAAGAGAAATTTGAACGCAAACAGCAAAAACGTAGAGAGAAGCACAAGGGGCACTAGTGACTCTCTCTTTCATAAAATAGAACAGCTCTTCTTGGGTAACAAGAGCTGTTTTTGCTTGTATTGAAGATTTCTTTCCTAATAGATAGACTTATCGTTAATGGCAGTTTCAAATTCAGGACCATACTTGCTTCAAATTCAATCATGTCCTATTCAGCATTTTCATTTTACTAGAAGGGAGTGCGTGCCATGATTTCTGATTCATTTTTTATTGTTTGGTTTAGCGAGAACAATACTATTGACTCTTGGATTTTTCTGCCGGATGCTATAAAACATCTCTTTTATAGCGTATGTTTAAAAATATAATGTATGGTTATAAGTGTTTTTCAACATCCTCTAGTGATTCGATGGTAGAAAAACGGTTGCAGCCTGCACCACTTTAATTTAACCCCCATTATTTTACCACTTGGCCTTTCATTTTAACTGCTTATCTCAAAAGTCGATTTTTCTTTCATTCTTTTTGTTAAACTAGTGTGGTTAAGAGGAGGAAAAAATATGATTTTACAAGCTAAACATTTGACTAAACGGTACGGCAATCATATGGCTGTCGATGATATTCAGTTAGAGTTTGAAAAAGGAAGTTTCAATGCTATTTTGGGACCCAATGGTGCAGGGAAATCAACCACCATTTCCATGTTAATCGGTTTGAAAAAGCCGACACAAGGTCAGATTCGATATGCGCCAAATACGAAAATCGGAGTGGTTTTTCAAGCTAGTGTACTGGATGAGATGTTGACGGTTAGGGAAAATCTCACGATTCGTGCTCAACAGTATAAGGAGATTGCAGTAAGTCGTGTGGATGATTTGATTCATCAACTGGGTTTGACTGCATTCCAGAAACAACTATATAGGACTTTGTCAGGTGGGCAAAAACGTCGGGTTGATATTGCGCGTGCTCTTCTTTCGCGACCAGATATTCTGTTCTTGGATGAACCAACGACAGGTCTTGATATTCAAACTCGCAAATCCATCTGGGATCTACTGTATCGACTACAAAAGGATGAAGGGATGACTATTATCTTAACGACTCATTATCTGGATGAAGCAGATGAAGCGGATCAAATCTATATCGTTGATCATGGGAAAGTGATTGCGCAAGGTTCTGCGACTGCTATTAAAAGTCAGTATGCATCTAATATTCTAAAAATTCGTTTTAAGGAAATGAAGGATTTAGAAAAGTTGCTACAGACTGGAATGACAGTAGAGGAAGAAAATGAGTTGGAATATCTTTTTTATCCAAGGACGTCACAGGAAGCCATTGAATATTTGGCAAAAGTTCGAGAAGAAATTGATTCTTTTGAGTTTCGTTCGGGTACTATGGATGATGCCTTTATTGCACTTACAGGAAGAGAGGTTCGCTAATGCTAGCTTTATTGAAACGGAATTTTATCTTATATTTTCGTAATCGTTCGGGAGTATTTTTCTCATTATTGGGGGCATTGATTTCCTTCCTCCTTTATATCATTTTTTTGCAGAAGAATTTGACGGATTCTTGGTCCCAACTCCCTAATAGTACGAACCTTTTAAATAACTGGCTGATGGGTGGGACCTTGGCTGTGACTGGGATTACGACCAGTTTTACGGCTCTTAAACAAATGGTTCAGGACCGCGAAAATCAAGTGGATCAAGATCTATTCTTGACTGATTTAGGTAACTGGGGCTTACAGGCATCCTATCTAATCAGTAGTATTGTCATTTCTTTTGTCATGCAGATGTTTATGTATGCTGTTATGAGTTTTTATTTTAAAGAGAGCCCAGTTATCAGTCATTTACCGGAAATCGCTTTGATTATGTTATTAAGCAGTCTGATTTCAAGTTTGGTAAATGTTCTCTTGATTTACCGTTTTCAATCTGTAGATAGCCTTGGCAAACTGGCAACGATAGTGGGGACTGCTTCTGGATTTTTAGTAGGAACTTATGTCCCTATTGGAGTATTACCTGATTTTGCACAGATTATCATGAAGTGTACCCCTACAACTTATATTGCTTCTCTCTATCGACAAGTCTTAATGAAAGAGCCATTAGAGACCACATTTACAGGAAATAGCGGTCTGTTACAGGAATTTCAAGAAAAAATGGGAATCCAAATCAACTGGCAAGAACTATTGACAAAGGAAGAAACATACTTTATAGTGGTTATTATCAGTCTCGTCGCTATTCTTCTTTGGATGTTATTTGTTAAAGTGTTTAGCAAGAGAAAATAAAGATGTATTGGAGAGAAAATGAAGATTCGTTTTGAAATGAAGACAGAGTTTTCAGAAAAAGACCCACACATTTTAATTCAGGCAGCTCAGTTAACCGACCAAGCGAGAGAAGTCATGGAGTATTTAGAACAATTTTCAACGACCAATCAGGTGGTCATTCCTATTCGAACAGATGATCATCTGGTTATGGTGAAAATTGAGGATCTTATTCTAGCAGATATTGATAAAAATTTGTTGACCATTTATACAGTAGACGGGATTTATAAAACTAAGGAAACATTGACAAACTTTCAGAATCGGATTAACCGACGCAACTTTATACAGATATCACGTCATTCAGTTATAAACATTGACCATTTAGAGTCATTATCGGATAGCTTTTCAGGGAACATGATGGCTAAGATGACTCGGGGTCTCAAATCGAGTGTGAGTCGGAAATACGTTAAGTCCTTAATGGATTATCTAGGTTTATAGGAGAAAATCATGAAGCGATTGATTGCTTATTTTGTATCGGGAATGCGTACGGCCTCCTTTGTTTATTTGAGTTTGGTGTTATTGGCTCAGTTTTATTCAGGTATTACCTATCCCGCACCAACGACAAAAAATATTCTAGCTTTGTTTTTGATGAGTGGAATTATGGGGGTATTGACCTTAATCCTTGAAAGGCTAGAGTTTCTTGCTTATAGTATGCGTGTAGGAGTTCATTTGTTAGCGACAGCTACTATTTTAGTATTGACCTACCTATTTTTTGGCTGGGGTTCAGCATTGTTGAGTCCCTTGCTGTGGTTCTTTTTCTTATTAATTTATGGACTGATATGGTTGTACCAGATCTGGCAAACTCACAAGCTCACCCAACGAATTAATCAAGCCTTAGAAGATAAAAGAAAGAAAACGAATCACTAATGTAGTGAGTGGATGAGGTTTGAGGAGAGTGCTAGTTTCCATTTAGAGTAATTTATGATATAGTATTTTCAGCGTAAAACAAGGAGAAAACAATGCCAGTAAATGAATATGGTCAGATGATTGTTGAGTCAATGGAAGGTTATACATCTGGTGAATTGCCTTCTATTGATTTCTTAGAAGGGCGCTACGCTCGGATAGAGGCTCTTTCGGTGGAAAAGCATGCGGAGGATTTATTAGCTGTTTATGGTCCAGGTACTCCTCGGGAGATGTGGACCTACCTCTTTCAGGAACCAGTGGCAGATATGGAGGAACTGGTTACCGTCTTAAATCAGATGTTGGCTCGTAAGGACCGTTTTTACTACGTGATTATAGACAAGGCAACTGGTAAGGCCTTGGGAACTTTTTCTCTCATGCGCATTGACCAGAATAACCGAGTAATAGAAGTGGGTGCCGTCACTTTTTCTCCTGCTCTTAAGGGGACGAGGATAGGAACAGAAGCTCAGTATCTCTTGGCACGCTATGTTTTTGAGGAGCTTAACTATCGTCGCTATGAGTGGAAATGTGATTCTCTAAATATCCCATCAAGACGAGCCGCGGAGCGTTTGGGCTTTGTTTATGAAGGGACCTTCCGTCAGGCAGTCGTTTATAAGGGACGTACACGTGATACGGATTGGCTGTCTATGATTGATAAGGACTGGCCTCAAGTCAAAGATCGTTTGGAAGCATGGCTGGCTCCTGAAAATTTTGATAAAAATGGACGACAGTACAAGAGCTTGAGAGAACTTTAAGAGGTGTTGACATGATCACTATTAAAAAGCAAGAAATTGTCAAGCTAGAGGATGTTTTGCATCTCTATCAGGCAGTTAGATGGACAAATTACACACATCAACCTCAGATGTTGAAGAAAGCCTTGTCTCACTCATTAGCGATTTATCTAGCACTTGATGGCGATGCCGCGGTGGGCTTGGTCCGTTTGGTCGGAGATGGTTTTTCATCGATTTTTGTCCAGGATTTGATCGTTTTGCCTAGCTATCAACGCCAAGGGATTGGTAGCGACTTGATGAAAGAGGCTTTAGGCGATTACAAAGATGCCTATCAAGTCCAACTAGTGACCGATCAGACAGAAAAAACCTTGGGATTCTATCGATCTCTGGGATTTGAAACCTTATCTACTTATGACTGTACAGGAATGATTTGGGTGGATCGAAAAAGATAAAAAAATATTTTTTCTTAAGTAAAGTTTAAGTATCCTCTTGTATCATATAGTTATTAAATAAAGACCTCCTAATACTCTTCGAAAATCTCATCAACCTTCGTTAGAGTCGACTTAGCTAACTATAGTTATGCTTGCGCCTATCTGCCTAGTCTGATTTCGATTTTCATTGAGTACCCTTTATTTAATGAAATCCCAAACTTTTCTTTTTCATCATAATCTCCTAAAGAAGTCACCCAATCAGGTGGCTTTTTTATGGCTTGAAAAAGAAAATTCCATTTAAAAAAATGATAAATCAGAGAAAAAGTTAAGTTAGCTTTAAGATTCATCTTGTATTATATAATCATTAAATAAAGACCTCCTAATACTCTTCGAAAATCTTACCATACTTCGTTAGAGTCGACTTAGCTAACTATAGTTATGCTTGCGTCTATCTGCCTAGTCTGATTTCGATTTTCATTGAGTACCCTTTATTTAATGAAATCCTAAACTTTTCTTTTTCATAATAATCTCCCTAATGAAGCCACCAAATTCGGTGGCTTTTTTGTTTGAAAAAACTCCTTAGAAAAGACTAAGGAGAAAGAATCATGTTTTCTTTTTAAGTTGTTGATTTCGATACTGTCTAGGTGTTAGGAGATAGTGCTGCTTAAATTGACGGTTGAAGTTTGAAAGGTTGGTGAAGCCGACCTGGCTTGCAATTTCTTGAATGCTGAGGTTGGTTTGGACGAGTTTCTCACAGGATTTTTCAAGACGTAACTGGAGCAGGTAGTCCATACAACTAGCTCCGGTATGTTGCTTGAAAATACTCATAAAGTGATTTTTACTATATCCAAATGTTGCAGCTAGTTGCTCGATATGAATGGCTTCTGAGTAGTGCTGTTCAAGGTAACAAATCACTTCTTTTAGTTTTTGGTATTTTTGGTAGGTATCATCTGTATAGTGTCGATTGACATATCGATACTTAAAGAGAAGATGAAGCAATTCGTATAGTTTAGATTTTATGAGTAGATCGTAGTATATGCCTTTTTCTTCAAGGATAGAAAAAAGGGAAAGAAGGCAGGATTGAATTTGATCATAGGCTTTATCGCCTGGTGATATTTGAGGAGTGAGGCAAAAGTGACCAGAGTGGAGGGGTTGGATATAGCGTTGGCTAAAGCTGTCAATTTGACTTCTACCAAGATAATCTAGATGAATCCGAAAGCTGGTAGAAAATAGTTCTTGATCTTTGTGAGAATAGATAGCATGGAGAGAGGTCGGTTGGATAAGAAATATATCTCCTTCGCAACTTTCAAAGCGTTCTGAGTTGATATGAACGATGGCAGAACCCTTTGTAACGTAAATAATCTCTAGTTCAGGATGACAATGATAGACTGTGTCAGGAGACGTTTTGGATAGGATTTGTTTTTCAAAATCATATGGGAAGTCAGATGGGTTATCTCGTAAGAAACGTGAACGGTCTGCCATGGTAAATCCTCCCAATATACTATTACTACTTTTATTATACCAAAAAAACTTCCTTATCTAGGAAGTTTTCTAGCTTTAAGCTTTCTTTTTCATATAAAAAATAGTAAGAACAAGTCCAATAAAGGCCAAAGCGATAGCAACATAAAAAGCTACACTATAATTTCCATTATTAGCCATTGCCATTTGAACAGCGACTTTGGGAGCGAAAAATGCTGCTAAAGAATATCCAGTGAAGACGATACCGTAGTTGACCCCTTGATTTGCAGGACCGTAATTTTCCATGACGATAGATGGGAAGACCCCCATAACACCACCAAAGCAGATACCAAGTCCTATAATTCCTAAGGTAAACCCAAATTGACCAGGAACGATTGTTAGGGAGAATAAAGCTAGGACAATGACAGAATAGATAATCAATAAGGTCTTTGAACGACCGATTTTATCAGAAAGGGATCCCCATATAAAACGACCACTAGAGTTTGCGATTGAATAAAGAGAGACATAGAGAGCTGCAGTGCCTGCAGAGAGTCCAAACATTGATTGACCGATTGGTGATGCTTGAGAGGCAATCATCAAACCAGAAAAGGCACCAACAAAGAACATGCTAATGATAATGTAAAACAGAGGACTTTGTAGCATTTGTTTCCAGTTTTTATTAGTAGGTCCTTGCTTAGTTTGTACTGGAGCTTTCCAGCCTGCTGGTTGGTAGCCGCTTGGAGCTGCCTTGATAAAGAAAATGGCACAGATGATAACAACAATATAGACTAGCCCAATTGTACGAAAAGCAAAGAAGGCATCTTGTTTTTGAATGAGATTGCTCGCGACTGGAGAAGCGATGACTGCGGCAAATCCCATGCCACCTGTCAGAATTCCAGAGGCTAAGCCACGTTTATCAGGGAAGAGGCGAAGTGAATTGGAGAGGGCACCCGAATAGGCAAAACCTTGACCAAGTCCAGCCATTAATCCATAAGTCAAATAAAGCATGGCTGGTGAATTGGCATAGCCGGTTAAGTAAAATCCGCTAGCAAATAGAAGAGCGCCGAGGGCGATGGTCCATTTTACATAACCTTTGTCAACTAAATAACCTCCTAGAATCATGGGGATAGGGCCGATTGCAGAGTTGATAGCAAATGCTAACATAATATCTGACATGGACCAGCCTGTTGAACTGCTAAGTGGTCCGGCAAAAACAGAAAAGGAATAGACGGCACCTGTGCAAAGAAGAATGGCTGTAGACGCGACTAAAATCCGCCACCGATTGAATGTCTCTTTCATAAAAACATCCTCCTTAAATGTATATTTTTTCACCAAGACTATATCATAGTTAAGGAAGCCGGTCAATAGTTTACGAAGATATTTTGTTAATTTTTTCACGAACTTGTACTAAAGTACGATAATCTGATAGAATAACACGGTCTTTATTATCAAGGATTTACAAGATTTTCTAAAGTAGTATAATGAAAGTAGATTAAATAAATGAAAGGGGTACCAATATGAAACTAGTTGCTATCGTTGGAACCAATTCGAATCGCTCAACCAATCGGAAACTCTTGAAATTTATGCAAAAGCACTTTTCGGATAAAGCCGACATTGAGGTATTGGAAATCAAACAATTGCCAGCATTTAACGAACCTGAGGACAAGCAAGCGCCAGCTGAAGTTCAATCTTTTTCAGAAAAAATTCTTGTCGCAGATGGTGTGATTATTTCAACACCTGAGTACGACCACACGATACCAGCACCTTTGGCCTCTGCTTTAGAGTGGATTGCTTATACCAGTCGTGCTTTGGTTAACAAACCAACAATGATTGTCGGTGCTTCTCTCGGTTTGCTAGGAACATCTAGAGCGCAGGCACATTTACGTCAGATTTTAGATGCGCCGGAGCTTAAAGCGAGAGTTATGCCGGGTACAGAGTTCTTTCTAGGTCATTCTGAGCAAGTCCTAGATGATGAGTGTCATTTGAACAATCCTGAAAAGGTTGCAGAACTAGAAGAACATTTTTCAGAGTTTCAAAATTTTGTTGAACTAACAAAGGCTTTGGTCAAACCAGAAGATACAAATCGTAAGAAATCTTTCATTTGGGAAGAATGGTTGAAAGCATAGGTATTTCAAGAAAGGAGAACAATCCATGAAATTAGTAGCTATTGTTGGGACTAATGCAAAAAAATCCTATAATCGCAACCTGTTGCAATTTATGAAAAGACATTTTGCTCAGAAAGCGGATATTGAGATTTTAGAAATAACAGATGTACCAATGTTCAATGAAACAGATGATCAAACAGATACACCTATTATTCAGAAATTTAATCAAGCTATTTCAGAAGCTGATGGTGTCATTATCTCGACACCCGAGCACAATCATACGATTCCATCAAGTTTGAATAGCTTGCTCGAGTGGTTGTCCTTTAACATTCATCCACTAGACGGAAAGCCGACCATGATTGTCGGAGCTTCTTACGATATTCAAGGTTCTTCACGTGCCCAACTTCATCTTCGTCAGATTCTGGATGCTCCTGGGGTAAATGCAACAGTTATGCCAGGTAGTGAGTTTTTACTTGGTCGAGCGCATCGAGCATTTGATGATAATGGAGATTTGATTGATGAGCGAACCGTTGATTTCCTAGATAGTTGTTTTTATCGCTTCCTTCGCTTTGTATCCGTTGCAAACCAACTAAACCTTCCTGAAGAAGTCCGCTTTGAACCGGGGACTTACCATGTTACAACTGAAGGCCATAATGGTAAATTACCGATGGATGTCACGGTTTCTGAGGACCGTATTGAAAAAATTGAAATCGATTCTTCTGGAGAATCTTCAGGAATCGCAGATGTCGTCTTTACCCGTATTCCAGCAGAAATCATTGAGGGACAAACCTTAAATGTTGATGCGGTGTCAGGAGCTTCTGTGACTTCAAATGGTGTCTTGGACGGAGTTGCGCGTGCGGTCAAACAAGCGGGTGCAAATCCAGATGTTTTACGGAAACGTTCCAAAGCGCCATCAGCCTTAGATAAAGAAGATAAGACCTATCAGGCAGACGTTGTCATCGTCGGAGGCGGAGGAGCTGGATTAGCTGCAGCGGCTGCAGTCTTACAAGCTGGTAAGAAGCCAATTGTTGTTGAGAAATTTCCTGCAATTGGAGGGAATACTGTTCGTGCAGGTGGTCCAATGAATGCACCAGATCCAGCATGGCAAGGGACCTTCGCAGCTCATCCAGGTGAGGCTCATACGCTTCAAGAATTGATTGCGACAGATGAATCAACGATTGACCCAGAATATTTAGAGGACTTTAGAGCCTTGAAGGTTGAGGTTGAACAGTATTTGCAGGACCCGAGCTATTTGTTCGATTCTACCTTGCTTTATCGTATCCAAACCTATATCGGTGGGAAACGAAAAGATTTACAAGGAAATGAAATTCATGGTCAATATGATTTGGTTTCTGTATTGACTGAACGGGCCCTAGAGTCTGTTCGTTGGTTGGAAGACATCGGCGTTGAATTTGTTCGTAGTGAAGTGACAATGCCAGTTGGAGCCCTTTGGCGTCGTGGCCATAAGCCGGTTCAACCAATGGGGTATGCCTTTATATCCGTCCTACAAAAATATGTTCTAGAAAATGGAGGCACGATTTTGACAGATTCTCCAGTTAAAGAATTGCTTGTAAAAGACGGGGCTGTCAAGGGTGTCAGAGCAGAAGGTCGAAACGGTCAAACCATCATTGTCAATGCAGATGCCGTTGTTCTAGCTTCTGGAGGATTTGGTGCCAATACCAAGATGCTACAAAAATACAATACCTACTGGACTGAAATTGCAGATGATATTGCTACATCTAATACACCAGCTGTAACAGGAGATGGTATTCTTTTAGGGCAAAGTGTAGGTGCAGATTTGGTGGGGATGGGCTTTAGTCAAATGATGCCAGTATCCGATCCAGTGACAGGAGCCCTCTTTTCAGGACTTCAAGTTCCTCCAGCAAACTTCATCATGGTAAATACTGAAGGGAAGCGATTTGTAGATGAGTACGGTAGCCGAGACAAGCTATCTCAAGCAGCGATTGATAATGGAGGCTTGTTCTATCTAATTGCAGATGAACGTATCAAGGCAACTGCCTACAACACTAGCCAAGAAAAAATCGATGCCCAAGTCAAAGCAGGCACTCTCTATCGTGCAGATACGATAGAAGAGTTGGCGGTTCAGATTGGTATGAATCCAGAGGTGTTAGCAGATACAATCAAGAAGTACAATTCTTATGTTGATGCAGGCTTTGACCCTGAATTTAATAAAGGTAGCTTCGATCTCAAGTGTGAGGTTGCGCCATTTTACGCAACACCGAGAAAACCAGCTGTTCACCATACAATGGGTGGGCTCAAGATTGATACTTCAACACACGTTTTGAATGAAAACGATCAGATTATCCCTGGTTTGTATGCTGCCGGAGAAGTCGCAGGTGGACTCCATGCAGGTAACCGTCTAGGAGGAAATTCACTTACGGATATCTTTACTTTTGGACGTATTGCAGGTCAAACAGCTGTTAAAGAAAATTGTTAGTGATTGATTTAAAAATTAAGGGAATTTTAAGTCTCCTTGTGTATCATATAGTTATTAAATAAAGACCTCCTAACTTTATTTAATGAAATCCTAAACTTTTCTTTTTCATAATAATCTCCCTAATGAAGCCACCCAATCAGGTGGCTTTTTTGTTTGTGGCTTGGATTTTTGATATAATAGAGCCATGAGTAGAATTTTAGACAATGAGATCATGGGGGATGAGGAGTTAGTAGAACGTACCCTCCGTCCCCAATATTTACGTGAATATATCGGTCAGGATAAGGTCAAGGACCAGCTGCAAATCTTTATCGAGGCTGCCAAAATGCGGGATGAGGCACTGGATCATGTTCTTTTATTTGGTCCTCCAGGTCTCGGGAAAACAACCATGGCCTTTGTTATTGCCAATGAACTGGGAGTCAATCTCAAGCAAACGTCTGGTCCTGTTATCGAAAAAGCAGGGGATCTGGTAGCGATTTTGAATGATTTGGAGCCTGGAGACGTTCTCTTTATTGACGAGATTCATCGCTTGCCCATGTCGGTGGAAGAGGTACTTTATAGTGCCATGGAGGACTTTTACATTGACATCATGATTGGGGCTGGAGAGGGCAGTCGCAGTGTCCATTTGGACTTGCCGCCTTTTACCTTGATTGGTGCGACGACACGTGCGGGGATGCTTTCTAATCCTCTACGAGCACGTTTTGGGATTACGGGTCATATGGAATACTATGCCCACGCTGACTTGACAGAGATTGTTGAGCGGACGGCAGATATTTTTGAGATGGAAATCACCCATGAGGCAGCTTCGGAGTTGGCCTTACGCAGTCGAGGAACTCCTCGTATCGCCAATCGTCTCCTCAAGCGCGTGCGCGACTTTGCCCAGATTATGGGGGATGGCTTGATTGATGATGTGATTACGGATAAGGCTTTGACCATGCTGGATGTAGACCGTGAAGGTTTGGACTATGTAGACCAAAAAATCCTTCGCACCATGATTGAGATGTACGGTGGTGGACCTGTCGGATTAGGTACTCTCTCCGTTAATATTGCCGAGGAGCGTGAGACGGTTGAAGACATGTACGAACCTTACCTCATCCAAAAAGGTTTTATCATGCGGACAAGGTCTGGACGGGTGGCGACTGCTAAGGCATATGAGCATTTAGGTTATGAATACAATGAAAAATGAACAAGAAATTCTAGATGCTTTCAGAGAAAATCCGGATATGCTGACCATTCTGACCATCATTCGTGACCTTGATCTGAAAGACTCTTGGTTGGCGGCAGGTTCTGTCAGGAATTTCATCTGGAATCTCTTGTCAGACAAATCGCCTTTTGATCGTGAGACAGATGTGGATGTGATTTTCTTTGATGCAGATGTGAGTTATGAAGAAACTCTGGCTATAGAGAACAAGTTGAGAGAGGACTTCCCCCAGTATCAGTGGGAGTTGAAAAATCAGGTCTATATGCATCTACACAGTCCTCATACTGTGCCTTACACGAGTTCTCGTGATGCCATGAGTAAATATCCCGAGCGCTGTACGGCGATAGGGCTTCGCTTGCATGCTGAAGCAACTTTAGAGCTCTTTGCGCCTTATGGTTTAGAGGATATTTTAAAGTTTCAAGTTTCTCCAACTCCTCATTTTTTAGAGAATGAAGATCGAATGAAGCTCTATCAAGAACGCTTGTCCAAGAAAAATTGGCAAGAAAAATGGAAAAATCTGACTTTCTCAAAAAACTTAAGAAAAATTTAAGTTAGGGACGGTATACTAGGTTCATAAGTTAAGAGGAACTTAACTTAAACTCCTAAAACTTTTTCATAATAATCTCCCTATAAAACTAAGTCGCCCAATCAGGCGGCTTATTTTTTGTCTTTACGGAGAGCTAATAACTTAGCAATAGAAGAAAATAGGGAAATATGGTATAATGAAACGATAGATTTTTGAATAGGAATAAGAACATGTTTGGATTTTTTAAGAAAGATAAAGCTGTAGAAGTTGAGGTTCCAACACAGGTTCCTGCTCATATTGGCATCATCATGGATGGGAATGGCCGTTGGGCTAAAAAACGGATGCAACCACGGGTTTTTGGTCATAAGGCGGGAATGGAAGCCCTCCAAAAGGTGACCAAGGCAGCTAACAAGATGGGAGTTAAGGTCATCACGGTTTATGCCTTTTCAACGGAAAATTGGACGCGTCCAGATCAAGAAGTCAAGTTTATCATGAACTTGCCAGTCGAATTTTATGATAACTACGTCCCTGAATTGCATGCAAATAACGTTAAGATTCAGATGATTGGGGAGACAGACCGTCTGCCTAAGCCGACTTTTGAAGCTTTGAAAAAAGCAGAGGAATTGACCCAGAACAATACGGGCTTGATTCTCAATTTTGCGCTTAACTATGGTGGCCGTGCTGAAATTACGCAGGCTCTTAAGGGCTTGGCTCAAGATGTTCTAGATGCTAAAATCAACCCTGGTGACATCACAGAAGATATGATTGGGGACTATCTTTTCACGCAACACCTGCCAAAGGATTTGCGGGATCCTGATTTGATTATCCGTACGAGTGGTGAGTTGCGTTTAAGTAATTTCTTGCCATGGCAAGCAGCCTATAGTGAGCTTTACTTTACGGATACCTTGTGGCCTGATTTTGATGAAGCCGCCTTGCAGGAAGCTATTGCTGCTTTTAACCATCGCAATCGCCGTTTTGGAGGAGTTTAGGAGAAGATATGACCAAGGATTTACAAAAGAGAACATTGTTTGCGGTATTGGCCCTGGCGATTTTCCTTCCAGTCTTGTTTGTGGGAGGGCTCCTGTTGCAGATAGGGATTGGCTTGTTAGCGATGCTAGGTGTCCATGAACTCTTGCACATGAAGGGGCTAAAGACTATGACCATTGAGGGCGCTTTGACTCTTTTTGCGACCTTCGCTCTCACAGTTCCTTTAGAAAATTACCTAACATTTTTGCCTGTTGATGGGAATGTAGTTGCCTATAGTGTTTTGATTACCATAATGCTAGGGACAACCGTTTTCAGTAAAAACTATACGATTGAAGATGCCGCTTTTCCAATTGCTGTGAGTTTTTATGTTGGTTTTGGCTTCAATGCCTTGCTAGATGCTCGGGTGGCAGGTTTTGACAAGGTACTTTTGGCCCTTTTTATCGTTTGGGCGACAGATAGCGCAGCCTACCTGACAGGGATGAATTTTGGTAGACATAAGTTGGCACCAAGAGTTTCTCCTAATAAGAGTATTGAGGGCTTTGTCGGTGGTATTCTAGGTGCGGTACTGATAACAGTGATTTTCATGTTAGTGGACAGCACAGTTGCTCTTCCTTATGGGATTTATAGAATGAGTCTCTTTGCAGCCTTCTTCAGTGTGGCAGGTCAGTTTGGTGACTTGATTGAGAGTGCCATGAAACGCCATTTCGGTGTCAAGGATTCTGGAAAATTTATCCCTGGACATGGCGGTGTGTTGGATCGCTTTGACAGCATGCTGATTGTGTTTCCAATGATGCACTTATTTGGCCTGTTTTAAAGAAAGGAATATTGAATGATTGGATTGCTAACCTTTATCCTCGTTTTTGGGATTATTGTGGTGGTGCATGAGTTTGGACATTTTTATTTTGCTAAGAAATCGGGCATTCTAGTTCGTGAATTTGCCATTGGTATGGGGCCCAAGATTTTTTCCCATATCGGTAAGGATGGCACTGCTTATACCATTCGAATCCTTCCTCTAGGAGGCTATGTTCGTATGGCAGGCTGGGGTGATGATGCGACAGAAATCAAGACAGGAACTCCAGTCAGTTTAACACTTGCCGATGATGGTAAGGTCAAACGGATCAACCTCTCAGGGAAGAAGTTGGATCAAACGTCTCTTCCTATGCAGGTAACTCAGTTTGACTTTGAAGACAAGCTCTTCATTAAAGGCTTGGTCTTGGAAGAAGAAAAGACCTTTGCAGTGGATCACGATGCAACAGTTGTTGAGGCAGATGGAACCGAAGTACGCATTGCCCCTCTGGATGTACAGTACCAAAATGCTTCTATCTGGGGTAAGCTCATCACCAACTTTGCAGGTCCTATGAATAACTTTATCTTAGGTGTTGTTGTTTTTTGGATCCTGATCTTTTTGCAGGGTGGTGTTAGAGACACTCAGACCAATCTCTTTCATGTCATGCCAGAGGGAGCTTTGGCTAAGGTGGGCGTAGCTGAGACAGCTCAAATCACTAAGGTCGGCTCCCACGAAGTTAAGAATTGGCAGGACTTGATTCAGGCTGTGGAAGCAGATACCAAGGACAAGACCGCTCCGACCTTAGATGTGACTATTTCTGAAAATGGTAGCGAAAAACAAGTCACGGTAACGCCAGAAGAAAATCAAGGACGCTATATTCTTGGGGTTCAACCGGGAGTCAAGTCAGACTTTCTATCCATGTTTGTTGGTGGATTTACAACCGCTGCTGACTCAGGGCTCCGTATCCTTTCGGCTCTGAAAAACTTGATTTTCCATCCAGATTTGAACAAACTCGGTGGTCCCGTGGCCATTTTTAAGGCAAGTAGCGATGCTGCTAAAAATGGAATTGAGAATGTCCTCTACTTCCTAGCTATGATTTCCATCAATATCGGGATTTTTAATTTGATTCCGATCCCGGCTTTGGATGGTGGAAAGATTGTGCTCAATATCCTAGAGGCTATCCGCCGGAAACCCCTTAAACAAGAAATTGAAACCTATGTCACCATGGCTGGTGTAGTTATCATGGTTGTCTTGATGCTAGCTGTTACCTGGAATGACATTATGCGACTCTTCTTTTAGATAATCGAGGAATATTATGAAACAAAGTAAAATGCTAATCCCAACGCTTCGCGAAATGCCAAGCGATGCTCAGGTAATCAGCCACGCTCTTATGTTGCGTGCTGGTTATGTTCGCCAAGTTTCTGCAGGAGTTTATTCTTACCTACCACTTGCTAACCGTGTGATTGAAAAGGCTAAGAACATCATGCGTCAAGAATTTGATAAGATTGGTGCGGTGGAGATGTTGGCTCCTGCCCTTCTCAGTGCTGATCTTTGGCGTGAATCAGGTCGTTATGAAACCTATGGTGAAGACCTTTATAAACTGAAAAACCGTGAAAAGTCAGACTTTATCCTAGGTCCGACACACGAAGAAACTTTTACAGCTATTGTTCGTGACTCTGTGAAATCATACAAGCAATTGCCACTCAACCTTTACCAAATCCAACCTAAATACCGTGATGAAAAACGTCCACGTAACGGACTTCTCCGTACGCGTGAATTTATCATGAAAGACGGCTATAGTTTCCATGCTAATTACGATAGTTTGGATGTGACTTATGACGAGTACAAGGCGGCCTACGAACGAATTTTCACTCGTAGTGGTTTGGATTTCAAGGCCATCATCGGTGATGGTGGCGCCATGGGTGGTAAGGATAGCCAAGAATTTATGGCCATCACTCCTGCTCGTACAGACCTTGACCGCTGGGTTGTCTTGGACAAGTCAGTTGCCTCATTTGATGAAATTCCTGCAGAAGTACAAGAAGAAATCAAGGCAGAATTGCTCAAATGGATGGTTTCTGGTGAAGACACCATTGCCTACTCAAGTGAGTCTAGCTATGCAGCTAACTTAGAAATGGCAACAAACGAGTACAAACCAAGCAACCGTGTCGTTGCGGAAGAAGAAGTGACTCGAGTGGAAACTCCAGATGTTAGATCCATCGATGAAGTCGCAGCCTTCCTAAACGTTCCAGAAGAACAAACCATCAAAACCCTCTTCTACATGGCAGATGGTGAGCTTGTTGCAGCCCTTCTAGTTGGAAATGACCAACTCAATGAAGTCAAGTTGAAAAATCACTTGGGTGCAGATTTCTTTGACGTTGCGAGCGAGGAAGAAGTCGCAAGTGTCGTCCCAGCAGGATTTGGTTCGCTTGGACCAGTTGCTTTGCCAGAAAATGTGAAAATCATTGCTGACCGCAAGGTGCAAGATGTTCGCAATGCTGTTGTGGGTGCTAACGAAGAAGGCTACCACTTGACGGGTGTGAATCCAGGTCGTGACTTCACTGCAGAATATGTGGATATCCGTGAAGTTCGTGAGGGCGAAATCTCCCCAGACGGACAAGGTGTTCTAAACTTTGCGCGTGGTATCGAGATTGGTCACATCTTTAAACTCGGAACTCGCTACTCAGCAAGCATGGGTGCAGATGTCTTGGACGAAAATGGACGTGCAATCCCAATCATCATGGGTTGTTACGGTATCGGTGTTAGTCGTCTCCTCTCAGCAGTTATGGAGCAACACGCTCGCCTCTTTGTCAATAAAACACCAAAAGGTGAATACCGTTACGCTTGGGGAGTTAACTTCCCTAAAGAATTGGCGCCATTCGATGTGCATTTGATTACTGTCAATGTTAAAGATGAAGAAGCGCAAGCCTTGACAGAAAAATTGGAAGCCAACTTGACAGACGCTGGTTACGAAGTCTTGACAGATGACCGTAACGAACGTGTCGGTGTTAAATTCAGCGATAGCGACTTGATTGGTCTTCCAATCCGTATCACTGTTGGGAAAAAAGCAGCCGATGGCATCGTAGAGGTTAAGATCAAGGCAACTGGGGACACAATTGAAGTTCACGCAGATAACTTGCTTGAAACGCTTGAAATCCTAAGCAAGAAATAAAAACTTTAATCAGAAGAAAAACAAGGCAAAAATGTAACTAGTTTTTACCTTGTTTTTTCTATATAATGAGAGTGAATAAATACATCATCAAGTTAAGAGGTATAAGTATGTTAAAATTTCCAAAGGATTTTGTCTGGGGTTCCTCTACTTCTGGACCGCAGACAGAAGGAAGAATGCCTGGCGACGGAAAGGGAGACAATCTCTGGGATTATTGGTACCAAGTAGAACCAAATCGCTACTATAATGGAATTGGACCTGACAAAACATCGACTTTTTACGAAAACTGGGAAAAGGATATTGAGTTTCTAGTAGAAACAGGCCATACAGCCTTCCGAACTTCTATCCAGTGGTCTCGCATTTTCCCACAAGGTCGTGGAGAGGTCAATCCGCAAGGGGTGGCTTTCTACCGTCAGGTCTTTGAAGCTATTAAGGCCAAGGGGATTCGTCTCTTAGTCAATCTCTATCACTTCGACCTGCCATTTGCCTTGCAAGAAGATGGGGATGGTTGGGAAAATAAGGAGACTGTCTCAGCCTATGAAGACTATGCTCGTTTTTGTTTTGAGACTTACGGTGACTTGGTGGACCAATGGATTACCTTTAACGAGCCCATCGTACCTGTAGAGTTTGGCTATTTTTACGATGCCCACTATCCTCATAAGGTAGATGCCAAAGCAGCAGTTAAGGTTGCCTATCATACGCAACTGGCTAGTAGTCTTGCGGTGAAGGCCTGTCATGAGATTTTGCCTGATTCCAAGATTGGGATTGTCCTTAACTTGACACCGGCTTATCCACGTAGCCAGCATACTGCAGATGTCAAGGCTGCTCGCATTGCCGACCTCTTCCAAGCTCAATCTTTCTTAGACCCATCTGTCTTGGGAGCTTATCCAGAGGAATTGGTGGAAATTTTAGCTGAGCATGATTTGCTGCCAGAGTACACTGTTGAAGAGTTAGAACTCATTCGCGAGAATACAGTTGATTTCCTTGGAGTCAACTACTATCAGCCTTTGCGCGTTATGGCGCCACGTTTTGCCAAGCACCCGGATAGTCCACTCTTGCTAGAACATTTCTATGAGCCTTATATCATGCCGGGCCGTAAAATCAATCCTCACCGCGGTTGGGAAATCTACGAGCAGGGGATTTATGATATTGCTCAAAATATCAAGGAAAATTATGCTAATATTGAGTGGATGCTGACCGAAAACGGCATGGGTGTTGAAGGGGAAGATAAATTCCGTGTGAATGGCATGATTCAGGACGACTATCGTATCGACTTTGTCAAAGGACATCTGCGTGAACTTCACCGTGCCATTGAAGACGGAGCTAATTGTAAGGGTTACTTAATCTGGACCTTTATCGACTGCTGGTCATGGCTCAATAGTTATAAAAATCGCTACGGTCTGGTTGAGCTTGACTTGGAAACACAGGAACGTCGCCTGAAGAAATCAGGCCACTGGTTCAAGGAACTCAGCGACCATAATGGATTTTAAGAATAAAAAAGTGAGATGGTGTTCATCTCACTTTTTATTACAATATCATCACCAAGGTCCCAATCGTAATCAAGATACAGCCAATAATTGTTTTAAACGTCAGGACATCCTGTAGGAAGAAAAAGGCTAGAATGAGGGTAATGACGAGACTGAATTTATCGACAGCAGATACCTCAGTCGCATTGCCCATCTGCAAGGCCTTGTAGTAGCAGAGCCAGGAGGCGCCAGTGGCTAAGCCTGATAAGATGAGAAAGAGCCAACTTTTTTTACTGATGTTGACAATTTCGGTCTGACTATTGGTCAAGAAAACCATAGCCCAGGCCATAAGAATGACGACGACTGTACGAATAGCAGTTGCTAGATTGGATGGAACTCCTTCAATCCCAATCTTGGCTAAAATTGACGTTAAGGCTGCAAAGATAGCTGATAAAAGTGCGAAGAAAAACCACATGGCGAATACCTCCTCCCCTTATTATAAGTAATTGATGCCGACTTGTCAGGTATCAAGTGAAATCTTGATAAAATACCAGATAGAAAAACTATACCAATTTTTATCCTTGACAAGTGAGAAAAACAAGTATATACTGTTTTTGCTGATTCCGTAAAGCGAGAATCAGACTATACCAATTTAAGGAGAAAGCACAGCTGGTCTGTGTCGTATATACTATGTGTGGAATTGTTGGTGTTGTTGGAAACACAAATGCAACTGATATTTTGATTCAAGGGCTTGAAAAGCTCGAATACCGTGGCTATGATTCTGCGGGGATTTTTGTCCTAGGTGGTGCTGAAAATCACCTGGTTAAGGCTGTCGGTCGTATCGCAGAATTGTCTGCCAAGACAGCAGGTGTTGAGGGGACAACTGGTATCGGACATACGCGTTGGGCGACTCACGGAAAACCAACTGAGGACAATGCTCACCCACACCGCTCTGAGACAGGACGTTTTGTCTTGGTGCACAATGGAGTGATTGAAAACTACCTTGAAATCAAGGAAGAATACCTTGCAGGTCACCACTTCAAGGGACAAACCGATACGGAAATCGCTGTTCACTTGATTGGAAAATTTGCAGAAGAAGATGGTTTGTCAGTTCTAGAAGCCTTCAAAAAAGCCCTTCATATCATCCGTGGTTCTTATGCCTTTGCCTTGATTGATTCACAAGATCCTGATGTCATCTACGTAGCGAAAAATAAATCTCCACTTCTGATTGGTCTTGGGGATGGCTATAACATGGTCTGCTCAGATGCTATGGCTATGATTCGTGAGACCAACCAATACATGGAAATCCATGATCAAGAGTTGGTAATCGTCAAGGCTGATAGCGTCGAAGTTCAAGACTATGATGGCAATCGCCGTGAACGTGCTAGCTATACTGCGGAGCTTGACTTGTCTGATATCGGTAAGGGGACTTATCCTTACTACATGCTCAAGGAAATCGACGAGCAACCAACGGTTATGCGTAAACTCATCCAAGCCTACACAGATGAGGTTGGTCAAGTTGTCGTAGACCCAGCTATCATCCAGGCTGTTCAAGATGCAGATCGCATCTACATTCTTGCAGCTGGAACTTCTTACCACGCTGGATTTGCTTCTAAGAAGATGCTGGAAGAATTGACAGATACACCAGTTGAACTTGGAATCTCTTCTGAGTGGGGCTACGGTATGCCACTTCTCAGCAAAAAACCACTCTTTATCTTTATCAGCCAGTCTGGTGAAACAGCTGACAGCCGTCAGGTTTTGGTCAAAGCTAATGAAATGGGCATTCCAAGCTTGACAGTGACAAACGTGCCAGGTTCAACACTTTCACGTGAAGCCAACCATACCATGTTGCTTCACGCGGGCCCTGAAATTGCCGTGGCATCAACCAAGGCCTACACAGCACAAATCGCAGCCCTTGCCTTCCTTGCAAAAGCAGTCGGAGAAGCAAACGGCAATGCCAAAGCGCAAGCCTTTGACCTGGTTCATGAGTTGTCAATCGTAGCTCAGTCTATCGAATCAACTCTTTCTGAAAAAGAAACCATTGATGCAAAGGTTCGTGACCTTCTTGAAACAACTCGCAACGCCTTTTACATCGGACGTGGTCAAGACTACTATGTAGCCATGGAAGCCAGTCTCAAACTCAAAGAGATTTCTTACATCCAATGTGAAGGCTTTGCGGCAGGAGAGCTCAAGCACGGAACCATTGCCTTGATTGAAGAGGGGACACCTGTCTTGGCCCTCTTGTCAGATCCAGTTCTTGCCAACCACACTCGTGGAAATATCCAAGAGGTCGCAGCTCGTGGTGCCAAGGTTCTCACTATCGCAGAGGAAAATGTTGCTAAAGACACAGACGACATCGTCCTTACGACCGTCCACCCTTACCTCTCACCAATCTCAATGGTCGTACCAACGCAATTGGTCGCTTACTTTGCAACCCTCCACCGTGGCCTTGATGTGGACAAACCACGTAACCTTGCTAAGTCAGTAACAGTAGAATAAACTAAGAAAGTCTAGTTCATCTAGACTTTTTCTAATGAGCAAATTCGTTGAAAATAAAACTAATTAGTGATAAAATACCCTAAAACTAAAAGAGACAGCGAGGAAATAGGATGGTAGAATTAGGAATTTCAACATTTGGTGAAACAACCGCTTTGGAAGCGACTGGGCAGATTTACAGTCATGATGAACGTATTCGTCAGTTGGTGGCAGAGATTGAGCTTGCTGATAAGGTTGGTTTGGATGTGTACGGGATTGGGGAGCATCATCGGGAGGACTTTGCGGTATCGGCGCCAGAGATTGTTCTTGCAGCTGGGGCAGTGAATACCAAGAAAATTCGTTTGACCAGTGCAGTCAGCATTCTCTCGAGTATGGATCCGGTTCGCTTGTTCCAACAATATGCTACCATCGATGCCTTGTCAAATGGCCGTGCGGAGATTATGGCTGGGCGTGGTTCATTCACCGAATCCTTCCCTCTGTTTGGCTATGACTTGAAAGACTACGCAGCTCTCTTTGATGAGAAATTAGACTTGCTCCAGTTAGTCAATGAAAAGACCAAGATAGACTGGCAAGGTCAATTGACCCAAACGATTTCTGGCAAAGAAGTCTATCCTCGTCCTGTTCAGGACAAATTGCCATTGTGGGTGGCGACAGGAGGTCATGTAGAGTCAACAGTGAAGATTGCTCAGGCGGGGTTGCCGATTGTCTATGCTATTATCGGTGGCAATCCGCGTTATTTTAAAAAGTTGATTCAAGCTTATCGTAAGATTGGGAGCGAAGCCGGTCATGCGGAGAAAGACCTGAAAGTGGGTGCTCATTCTTGGGGCTGGATTGCTGAAGATGGCGAGCAGGCTGTCAAAGATTATTTCCATCCGACCAAGCAAGTGGTGGATGCAATTTCCAAGGACCGTCCACACTGGCAGGAGTTGACCTATGAGCAATATTTGGAGCAAGTTGGTCCAAATGGTGCCATGTTTGTGGGAAATCCAGACCAGGTGGCAGAAAAATTGATTCGCATGATTGAGGATTTAGACTTGGACCGTTGCATGCTCCATCTACCGCTTGGTTCTATGCCTCATGGTCAAGTTCTGAGAGCTATTGAACTCTTCGGCACACAAGTGGCGCCGAAAATACGTGCTTACTTTGCTATGAAAGAGGAGTTATAAAAAAATTCAATCAGTTGAGTCGATTGGTGAGGAATACCCATGGATTCAGCAACAGGTGGAAGTGGTACAAGCGATAGAGCATACTATCTAGTGGAATATATACTAGTTTATACCAAGTACAAGATAAAATATCAAAAAAGACGATTTCCGCTTGGAAGTCGTCTTTTTTGATATTCTCGCAAATACGATATCTTGTGGTTTGTGTAAACTGGTAGATAGATCTCTTATTTTATTTATCAAAACCTTGTAAGTTTTTTTGGCGCTCTTCAGTTTGACCCTTGGCATCCAATTTATTACCATTGTAAACAGTGCTTTCCCATGATCCGTACATTGGGTTAGGGAAAATGATGAATTTCTCACCAAACTCTTTTTGTAATTCCTCTAATTTTTGGTCGCGCTCAGTTTCAGAGGTCTTTGAAAACTCTGCAAAGTCCACAAGATTGTCTCCTAGTAGCATGACTAAGTTGGTTTTTTCTTGGACTGCTTGTCTACGACCTTCTTTAGATTTGACGCCTTTTTCTAAGAACATGAGATGATCGCGGCTTTGTACAGGAATTCCTTCATTTTCTAGGTTTTTGATCGTATCATCTACCTGATCTATCGTGCGGTCAGATACATAGTAAATTTGGACACCGTTTTGGTCTGCAAATTGGAGAAAGTCTTTAGCACCTGGTACAGCCTTGGCTGCGGCTTTTTTTACCCAGACATCCCAGTTTTCTGGGGTAAATGCTGTTCCATCTTTGACATTTTGCGCTTGATAAGGGCTATTGTCTAATACTGTTTCGTCTAAGTCCAAAACGATAGAGTAGGGTTTATCTGTCTGTGTTTTTAGTAGTTCTTTCAAACGATCAGTAGCGACATTGTAACCTTGTAGATAAAGTGCCTTGGTTTCAGCTGCTTTTTGATACCAAAGAGTTGACATAGTGTTCTCTCTTGAACGCAACTGATCATAGGTCATGGTAACCTGATTGTCAGATGTACTACTTTGTGTTGTCTGTGAATTTTCCGAATTTGTGCCACAGCCAGTCAGTAAAATGACGGAAGCAAGTGTAGAAGCAATTGTAATGGTAACTTTGGATATTTTCATAATCCCATCCTCCTAATAATAGTCTATTAATATTGTAGCGTTTTCATGGGATTTGTGCAAGAAAATATCGAGAGAAAAGAAATTTTTCAGTAGTAATTTGGTATTAGGATAAAATTATGTACTTAATTTGGGAATGAAGATGGATATAAAAAAATTCAATCGGCTTGATAGAAAATCTATATCAACTCCTTTTTGGAAAATAGATGAAAATAAAGTGAATCTTTGAAAGGCTAGTAACATCAAGCTTTTCAGGGATTTTTTTCTTTATAGATATAAAAAATTCTAATTGAGTTGATAGTCAATATATATTGGGAAAAGGGGAAAAGGAGTGGTAAGATGGTTTCAATCCAAATGGAAGGAGAAAGGTATGGCAAGTAAAAGAGATCTAGTCTTTAGAGCGATTCGAGGCGATGAAGTGGAAAGAGTTCCTGTGGGATTTTGGTTTCATTTTGTAACACTCGAAGAAAAGGGGCAGGGATTAAATAATCCACGTATCTTTCAAAAAAGTGTTGACGGGCATCGAAGCTATGTGGAAAGGATTCGCCCTGATTTTGTCAAAATTATGAGCGACGGTTTTTTCCTTTATCCAAGTAATGTTTATAGTCCTAAGATTACAAGCATTCAGGAGCTGACTTCTATTGAATCGATTGGTGAGGAACACCCATGGATTCAGCAACAGGTGGAAGTGGTACAAGCGATTCGAGAGACCTTTACCGAAGAGATTGCTTCTTTCTACAATATCTTTTCGCCTATCTCCTACCTCAAGCGCTGGTTCCGTACAGAAACTTCTCGAGGAGATAGGGAAGTGGCTGATCTATTGCTTGAAAATCCTGAGCAATTCAGAGCGATTCTAGATGTGATTGCAGGAGATATTGCTATCCTAACTCAGAAAATCATCCAGCAAGGCGGTGTTGACGGAATTTACCTCAGCACCCAGGAAATTCAAGATGAGCGCATCACACCAGCACTCTACCAAACCTATATCGAACCGAGCAATATAGCGATCTTGGAGGCAGCCAATCAGGTTGGTGGGACCAATATTCTCCATATATGTGGTTTTGAAGGTGCGAGCAATGATGTGACGATATTTAAGGACTACCCAGCTCAAGTGGTCAACTGGGCGACCCACCATGAGGATGTTAGTTTGACACAGGGCCAGGAGTTGTTCCCGGGTAAGGCCGTTTTAGGTGGATTTGAAAATGGCAAGAAAAGCTTGCTTTATCAAGGTTCCAAGGCGGAATTGCAAGATGAAACAAGGCGGTTACTGGCTGAAGCTGGTAGTAAAGGCGTTCTTCTGGGAGCTGACTGTACTGTTCCAGATGACTTTGACTTAGAGAGGTTGGACTGGATTCGGCAGGCAGCTGTTCTCTAAAAGGAGGAGCTATGAAAAGTAAAAGATGGGGCATCTTCATTGCAGTTGTCGGTTTGCTGGCTTTGGTTGCCATAAGCGTCGTAAAAAATGGGCATTGCAAAAATGGAGAGAGATGTAGTGGAGTTCAGGATTTTTCCAAGTCCAGTCTTCCCTTTCTACGCTCGAATGATATCGCAAGCAGTTTATTAGTTGAAAAAGTAAGAAATGGAGAATAAGAATGTCAGAAAAAAAAGAATGGGTTTTAAAAGCATTTAGAGGTGAAAAGGTTGATCGTGTGCCAGTTGGTTTTTGGCATCATTTCACATCAGAAGACGAATGGCTACACGGTTTCTCAAATCCAGCCATTATCGAGAAGAATATTGAGGGCCATAAGCGCTTTATACGAGAAATTCAGCCAGACTTTATCAAGTTAATGAGTGATGGCTACTTTGCTTATCCAAATCCAGCGATTGCCAAAGGCAAATCACTTCAAGAATTGGCGACCATTCAACCACTCGGACCAGAGCACGCTTGGATAAAAGAGCAGGTGGCCTTGGTTCAGAAAATCAAGCAAGAGTTTACAGAAGATATCGTTGCGATTTACAATATTTTTGCTCCTGTGACCTATCTCAAGTGGCTACTGGGGGAAGTGTCTGGTGGGGATGACCTCATTGCTGATTTTTTGGTGGAAGATCCTAAAGCTCTTAAGAAGGTGTTGGATGTGATTGCAGAGGATATTGCTAGTCTCAGTCGAGCTATCATCGAAGAGGCTGGTGCAGATGGAATTTACCTCAGCGTGCAAAGCATCCAAGATCAACGAGTGTCAGCAGCAGATTATCAAGCCGTCATTGCACCTAGCGAGATAACGATTCTGGAAGCAGCTAGTGCTGTTGGTGGTGTCACTGTTCTTCATATCTGTGGCTACGAGGGAGCGCGAAATGATATTCACCTTTTTGCAGACTATCCAGCCCAAGTCTTTAACTGGGCTGTAGGACCAGAGGGAATCACTCTCAAGGAAGGTCGTGAGATTTTCAAGGGACGTACGGTTCTTGGAGGATTCGAAAATGGCAAGACAGGCTTGCTGTATACTGGTGGCAAGGATGCCATTCAGGCTGAGGCAAAGAAACTAGTTGCAGAAGCTGGGGAACAGGGCTTGGTACTTGGGGCGGATTGTACCATTCCAAGTGATATCGCAGTTGAACGTATCCAGTGGGTGAGAGAAGCGCTTGAAAACTAAAGGAGAAAAAGATGAGTAAAAAAGCATGGATTATCGGTGGTGTAGCAGTGGTTGCAGTAATTGGGGCAACGATTATCGGGAGAAGTTTAGCTGGTGCTCCAACCAAGGATGGAGAAACGGCTTCGTCTGCTGAAGTCATAACCTTGAAGGTTGCCCATACACAAAACTATGTACCTTATGATTTTGTCAATGAAAAAGGGGAATCAGATGGTTATGAAGTAGCTGTTTTGAAGGCTGTTGATGAGAAGTTGGCAAACTATCAATTTGAATATACGGGTACCAGTGATGATGACCTCTTGATTGGTCTGGAATCAGGTAAGTATGACATCGGAACCAAGGGAGCTTGGTACACAGATGAACGAGCTAAAAAGTTTGTCATTCCATCTGAACCAGTCGGAGCGAGCATCATCGGATTTACTGTCAGAAAAGAAGATGAACAGAAATACAAAACCATTGATGACTTTGCTAAGAATAAAGGGAAATTGGTTCCTATCTCTCCACAGAATGCACAATGGAATGTTATCACCAGCTACAATGAAAAACACCAAGATGCACCAATTGAGCTAACTGCAGCGGAATCCTTTAAGGTAGCAGATGCCTATGCCTGGGTCTTGGAAGGACGTTATGATGCCTTCTTTGATATCAAACTGTCCTTTGAAAAAGCAGTTACCGCAGAAGATGGCCCTTACCACCAATATGCGGATAAACTCAGCTGGTTCCCATATAAAGGCATTCCAACTTATCCCTTGATTCACCGTGATGAAAAGGGGGAGAAATTCGCTAAAGAATACGAAAAAGCAATTAAAGAGTTGAAAGAAGATGGCACGCTTGCTAAGCTATCTCAGCAATACTTCAAAGAAGATGTCTTTAGTTATGTAGACAAAGACTAGACCAGAAATTCCAAGACTAGAAAGGGTTTTGCATGGTTTCTTATGATTTTTCCAAGGTCTTTCAGTTTTTACCGACCTTATGGCAGGCACTTCCTATGACCTTGTCCATTCTCTTTTTTACCACTCTTCTTGGTTCCCTTTTTGGAGGTCTCTTGGCCTGGGCGCAAGTAGGAGAAGACAAGAGTTTTGCAGCGATTTCCAAAGGCTATATCTTTACCCTTCGTTGTACACCTCCGATTGTCTTGCTTTTTCTAGTCTTTTATGGCTTGCCAGAATTTCTGAAATGGTGGCTTGGTTTGGATATCAACAATTGGTCTAAAACTATTTTTGTTCTCTTGACGATGATTCTCTTGTTTGCGGCTATTGTTGCCGAGGTTTTCAAGGCAGCCTATCAAGCTATTCCAAAGGGGCAGACAGAGGCCGGGCTTAGTATTGGTTTGACTCCAAGTCAGACTTTTTGGAGAATCATTTTTCCTCAAGCTTTTCAAGTTGCTCTTCCCAATATAACGACCGCTATACTCAATCTCATGCGAGATGCTGCCTTGGCCTATACGATTGGTTTCGTTGATGTTATGGGGGCGGGGAATCTCTTGATTAGTCGCAATTTAGGGAACTACTCTCTGGAAACCTATACGGCAGTTGCGCTTCTTTACTGGGGGATTGCCTTGGTTATTTCTAGCTTGAGTCGTTTGCTTGAGAAGTCTTTGGAGACAAAAGGGAGGTAAGAAATGGATATAGACTATATTGTAAAGACCTTTCTGGAGACCTTGAAGGGTGTGCCAATCACCTTGATTATCATGATTGTGGCTATGGTCTTAAGCTTTTTACCAGCTCTATTTTTAGCCTTAGGGCAGATTTACAAGGTTCGAGGGGTGAGGAGTTTTTCTCTAGTCTATCTGGCTTTTATCCGAGCGACTCCTCCGATTTTATTGATTCTCTTCTTTTATAGTTTGTTTCCAAGTTTGCTGAATCAATTTCTCAAAAGCATAGGAAGTGACTTTGATATTTTCAAACTTGATCCTCTCTACTATGCCTTCATCATTTATAGTTTGATGACAGTCGGGAGTTTGTCGGAGATTTTGCGTTCAGCTATCTTGACGGTGGACAAGGGACAACTAGAGGCAGCGCATGCAATTGGGCTGACTACGACCCAGGCTTATCTAAGGATTGTTTTTCCTCAAGCCTTGCGCTCAGCCTTGCCTAACTTGGCCAATCTGGTGATCAATATCGTCAAAGGGACCTCCCTGGTCTTTGTTATGACTATCAAGGATATCACCGCTATTGCTCGTGTGGAAGCGTCCTACGGTTACCAGTATTTTGAGTCTTATTTTGTGATCTTTTTGCAGTATATTTTGATCTGTGGTTTGATTCAGTGGGGCTTCTCCCTACTGGAAAAAGGCTATGTGAAAAAAGAAGAGAGAGCAAAAGCATCTAGCGCGCGTTTTGTATAGGAGGACAGGATGTTACAAGTAGAACATATCGCAAAAACATTTGGAGAGAGGCAGGTCTTGGAGGATGTCAATCTTCAGGTTAACCAAGGGGATGTCGTCGTTATCTTAGGACCATCAGGTTCGGGGAAAACGACCTTTCTCCGTTGTCTCAACCACTTAGAAAAAGCTGACAGTGGCCGTTTGACCTTGGCAGGAAAAACTTATGACTTGGCCAAATTAAGCAAGAAAGACATTCTAGAAATTCGCCAAAAAACAGCCTTTGTTTTCCAACACTACAATCTTTTTGCAAATAAAACTGCTCTGGAAAATATTCTAGAAGGTCTAATCGTCGCTCGTAAAGTTCCCAAGGAAGAAGCGCTAAAACGTGCAGAATCTGCCTTGGAAAAAGTTGGTTTACTAGCCTACAAAGACTACTACCCTTCACAACTATCTGGAGGACAACAACAACGAATAGGAATTGCGCGTGCTATTGCCGTCAAGCCCGAGGTCATTTTGCTAGATGAACCAACATCGGCACTAGACCCTGAGTTGGTTGGAGATGTTTTGGATGTTCTGAAACAGTTGGCGGGAGAAGGTGTGACCATGGTGGTCGTCACGCATGAGATGGGATTTGCTAGAGATGTCGCAAACCACGTTATTTTCATGGATGGAGGCCGTATCGTAGAGGAGAACAATCCCCACGATTTCTTTAGTCGTCCACAAGAAGAACGAACCAAGCAATTCCTGGCTCGTATCTTATCAGATGCCACCTATAGTGTAGAATATATGATTTGATAGATAAGTGTATCATAAAAACAACACCCCATGACTAGAAGATTCTTCTGACCATGGGGTGTTTTCTCTATAGGAGGGCTAGTTTATACTCTTTGAAAATCTCTTTAAACCAGGTCAGCTTCGCCTTATCTACAAGCTCAAAGCTGTGCTTTGAGTAGCCTGCGATTAGCTTCCTGGTTTACTCTTTGATTTTCATTGAGTGTTATTTCTTTTTCTTGTTTTTTATCAACCATCCAAGTCCGAGAAGGGCAAGGATGCTGAATCCAGCAAGGGCAAGAAGGGATTTGCTCTCGGTTCCTGTGTTTGGAAGGAGGTTCTGAGAGTGAGCCTCTGCAGCGGTTTCTTGAGTTTCAGGATTAGCTGCTAGGCTTTGAGCTCGGCCTTGTTCTTGTTCGACTTCCAAGCTAGAAAGATCAAATTCTGGTTTTTCTTCCACAGCTGGAGCGACAATAGCACCACCTTGAGACAAGCGGAGAACAACGGCAGTGAGAGCGTTCAATTTTAAGCCTTTTTCAGTCCATTCGAGACCTTGAGGTTTAGCGATTCCTACTGGTCCGGCTTGATTTTCATCTGCCAGGACTTCAGCTTTTCTCAAGTGAGCAAATGCAGTTCCTAGAGTAAATTCACGAGCCTTATCATCCGCATTGACAAAGACAGCGTAGACATCACCGTTTGGAGCAGTGATTTGGTAGCCGATGGTCACATCTTCTTTTTCAACGCCATTTTGTCCTGGGACAGTAATGAGTTGGACGCGCTCCTTGATATCTTGCAGACTCTTAAGTCGGAAGGCATCTGTCGATTGACGAAGAGCGATCAATCCTTTCATATAGTCACGGCTCTTGACATTTTCAGGATATGCTTTTCCATCTGTAGCCTTAGTCCAGTCAAACTTGTTAATGGCATCACTAGAGTCGTAAGAGTCATGGATAAAGTAAGGATAGACAAACGGCTTGCCGTCCTTGTCGCGCAACAAGTGAGACTTGTTTGGGACCTTATCGTCTGGAACAGGAGTCTTATAGGCTGGATCAAGGAATTGTTTGGTACGTCCATATTCCTGCCCAGAGTGGATAAACGGAGTTCCTTGAGCAGTCAAGACCATGAGGTTTCCAAGTCGCAAACGGCGATGGATTTCAGCATAGTTCTCAGCCTTGCTTGGATCTTTTTTGATAGACTGGGCAATGATGTCAAAGAGGGTCAAGTTATCATGGGCTGCGATATACTGGATAACATCTCCAGGATTGTCAGCCTCAAAGTTAGTTGGTTGGGCAATCAGATTTTTAAAGATGGTATTGATATCGCGTTTGCCACCTGTGATAAAGGCAGGTTGACCTTCGTTTGGATAGCCAGACTTGAGGTTGTTACGGATGTCGTCTGAAAAGACAGCGACAGTATCTGTTTTCTTCATCCAATCTTGGTCAGCAGGTTGTACAGGCGTATTTTCATCACCAGTATAGGTTCTCCAGCCTTCACCTAGCATGATAAGATTTGGATTGAGGGCGCGTGCAGCCTTGTAAGCTTCTTCGATTGAAGCCGCATCGTGGTCACCCATCATATCGAAGCGGAAACCATCCACTTTGTAAGTTTCAACCAGATACTTGATGGAGTCTACCAAGACACGTTTAGACATGTAGTGGGTAGTTCCCAAACGGCCGCCTCCGAAGCTAGTACGTGGAGTTCCGTCTGCATCCATAAAGTGATAGTAGTTTGGCTCAATATCCTCAAAAATGTCAACATTTGCAGTATGGTTGTAGACCACGTCCAGGATAGCCCCCATGCCACGTTTGTGGATTTCGTTGATGAGATTTTTGAATTCTGCGATACGTTTTTCTGGATCCTTAGGATCGCTTGAGTACATACCAGTCAAGGAGAAGTAGTTTTGAGGGTCATATCCCCAGTTATAGTTGCTGTTGCTTGAAGCGTAGGCAGACAAACGTTCTTGGTTCTTCAATTCATTGACAAAGTAGTAGGACAAGACTGGAAGGAGCTGGATGTGGGTCACACCCAAGTCTTTGAGATAGTCCAGTTTTTCGATAAAGGCTTCAAAGGTACCAAATGGCTTGGTCAAGTCTTTTGCGATGGCAGGATCTGAGGTGAAGTCACGAACATGGGCTTCATAGATGACAGCATCTTCGCGCGATTTGAAATTGCGAATCTTACCGTAGGTCAAATCTTGTGGGCCTAGTTTAGATGGGTCCACAAAGGCAGCTTTAGCGACCTTATGAGCGGCATCTGTTTTTGCTAGGTCACTATTCCAAGCTGCTAATGATTTGGCATAAGGGTCAAGAACGAGGACAGTTTTACCTTGGCGCTCGATCTGGTAGTGGTAGTAGTAGCCAGTGTAGTTGCTGATACCGAGACCAGAGTTTGCATCCAGAGTTTGTTTCCAGGTTCCTTTTTCTCCTTTTTCAAGGGCGACAGTTCCGACTACCTTTTCAGGGTCTTTCTTGTCATATACGACAACGGAAACCTTATCAGCGCTTGGAGACCAGAGGGTGAGGTCAACACGCTTGCCATCTTCTTTTAGAGTTGCGCCGAGTGGACCATCGTAACTGTAGGACTCATCCTTGAGGCGCCAGCTTGAACGTGTGGTAAAGCGGTCTGAATTGTAGCTGACAGTGTAAGGGTGTTGGGTGTCAGAGAAGTCGCCGATATAGGTCACTTTTTTACCTGCCTCATCCACTTCCACGTCTGTGATAGCTACTTTATTCCCTTGGTAATCAGTGATGCTGGAGTGTTTGAGGATATCGTCTTTCTTAGCTCCAACGAGGGTAGAAAAACTGCTTTCGATACGAGATTTAGCCACGTGTTGGGCACCAGTCATGCGGATATCGTGCACATAATAGGGGTTGGTGTAGATGGTTTCGTCATCATCTTTGAGGAAAATCTGACTGTGATTTTTTAGATCAGTGAATTTATAATCTTCTTTTCTGATTTTCACATCATCGCCTTTCTTGCTTTCGTCTAGTAATAAAAATCCAAATTCTCTTGCAGCTTCATTGAGTGGGATATCAATGTAACGGCCATATTTTCCAGTTGCTGTAAAGTCAGTACCGTCAGGCCATTCTCCACTGCTTGGGTTTTTAACATCGCCCCAATACCAAAGAGATTTTTTGTCATAGTTTCCATCGGTGCGGTAGTAGTTGACACGAATAGTTCCTGCTGGTTGAGGGCGATAATTGTATACCTTGTAGTTTTCATCTAGCCAGGCCTCGTTCATTTTTGGAGAGAGGCGCTCTACAGAACGGTCTCCCGTCAGGTTATCCCCTTTGGTATTGTTGATGAGGAAGCTGACTTTCTTGGCTTGATCATTCTTAAGTTTGACGTCTAGATAATAGCCGTAGTCATCTTGCTTGGCATCCTTGAAGGACTTGGCTCCATTGGGCCAGTTTTCAGACGGCTTTTCAACATCGTCCCAAGTCCAAAGACCTTGAGAATCTTTGTTTTCTTCAGGGAGTTTTTTTACATGGATGCGGAAGTGGTTGTCTGCGATGGGTTCTTCAGAAGATGTGTCAGCTTGTGGTTTTTGATCTGAAGTTGGCGTCGAAGTGCTGGCATCTACTTTCTCTTCCTTGCTGTTAGTCTGGCTTGTGCTAGCATCTTCTGTTTTAGGTGTTTCTAGTGCTGTAGTAGTTTCCGCAGCTGGAGCTTCCTTTTTAGAATCAAGGGAAGCGTTTGCATTCTTTTGTTCAGAAATAGGCGTTTCCGTTTGAGTTTGACTCGTTTCAGTCTCAGTAGGGGCCTTGGTCACAGCGCTGGTATTTTCCTGAGTCTGAGGCAGGTTTTCGTTAGCCGAAATAGTTGGCATTGCAGCAGAAAGCAGGATAATGCTGGCACCAATAAGGACAGAACCAGTTCCGTTCTTCAAGGAACGGATACCGTAAATCATTTTTTTCTCAGTTTGAGATGGGATCTTTTTCATCACAATTCTCCTTGTGTAGTTGTTCCCTATCAGTATAGCACGAGGTAAACATTAGTGCAAGCGTTTTCCTAACTTTTAAGAGAAAATATAATGCTTCATTTTCTTGAAATTTTAAAATAATATATAGGAAAAGATTGTTTAAAAAATAGTAAAAAAACCTTGAAAAATCTAGCTAAATAAGGTATAATATGAATAATCATTTGTCGTAGGTTTTGTCTGAAATATTGTCCAGACAAGGCTCACAGCAGTTAAATCTTCTGAAAAAGTCAGATTTAGCTGCTCTTTTTGTGCTTTTTTTCAGGTTTTTGAGTGCTTGTAACAAAGATTTAAAGATTCTGAAAATTCATCAAAGGGACACGGTGATAGGGGTTTTAAAAACCATATGACGATTAGAAAAGCCTGATTGACAAGGCTTGGAATTTATTTACAAAGGAGAATCATCTTGGCAGGACATGACGTTCAATACGGGAAACATCGTACCCGTCGTAGTTTTTCAAGAATCAAAGAAGTTCTTGACTTACCAAATTTGATTGAAATTCAAACGGATTCATTCAAAGATTTCCTAGATCACGGTCTTAAGGAAGTATTTGAAGATGTATTACCAATTTCAAACTTCACAGACACAATGGAGTTGGAATTTGTTGGCTATGAAATCAAGGAACCAAAATACACGCTTGAAGAAGCTCGTATCCACGATGCTAGCTACTCAGCACCCATTTTTGTAACCTTCCGCTTGATCAATAAAGAAACAGGCGAAATCAAGACCCAAGAAGTTTTCTTTGGTGATTTCCCAATCATGACCGAAATGGGTACTTTCATCATCAATGGTGGTGAACGTATTATCGTTTCTCAGTTGGTCCGCTCACCAGGTGTTTACTTTAATGACAAAGTAGACAAGAACGGTAAAGTGGGCTACGGTTCTACTGTTATCCCTAACCGTGGAGCTTGGTTGGAACTGGAAAGCGACTCAAAAGACATCGCTTATACTCGTATCGACCGAACTCGTAAGATTCCATTTACGACCTTGGTTCGTGCGCTTGGTTTCTCAGGTGATGATGAAATCTTTGATATCTTTGGTGATAGCGAATTGGTTCGCAACACCGTTGAAAAAGATATCCACAAGAATCCAATGGACTCTCGTACAGACGAAGCTTTGAAAGAAATTTATGAACGCCTTCGTCCAGGTGAGCCTAAGACTGCTGAAAGCTCACGTAGCTTGCTTGTAGCACGTTTCTTTGACCCACGTCGCTACGATTTGGCAGCTGTTGGTCGTTACAAGATCAATAAAAAACTCAACGTTAAAACACGCTTGCTCAACCAAACCATTGCGGAGCCATTGGTAGACCCTGAAACTGGTGAAATCTTGGTAGAAGCTGGTACCGTTATGACTCGTAGCGTGATCGAGAGTATCGAGCACCACTTGGATGGCGACTTGAACAAGATCGTTTATATTCCAAACGATGCAGCTGTTCTGACAGAACCAGTTGTGCTTCAAAAATTCAAGGTTGTTGCCCCAACAGACCCAGACCGTGTTGTAACCATCATCGGAAATGCCAATCCAGACGACAAGGTTCGTGTTGTAACTCCTGCGGATATCCTTGCAGAGATGAGCTACTTCCTCAACTTGGCTGAAGGTATCGGACGTGTGGATGATATCGACCACCTTGGAAACCGTCGTATCCGTGCAGTTGGTGAATTGCTTGCCAACCAAGTACGTCTTGGACTTTCTCGTATGGAACGTAATGTCCGTGAACGTATGTCTGTTCAGGACAATGAAGTCTTGACACCACAACAAATCATCAATATCCGTCCTGTAACAGCTGCGGTTAAAGAATTCTTTGGTTCATCACAGTTGTCACAGTTCATGGACCAACACAACCCGCTTTCTGAGTTGTCTCACAAACGTCGTTTGTCAGCCTTAGGACCTGGTGGTTTGACACGTGACCGTGCTGGATATGAAGTCCGTGACGTACACTACACTCACTATGGTCGTATGTGTCCAATCGAGACACCTGAAGGACCTAACATCGGTTTGATCAATAACTTGTCATCTTATGGACACTTGAATAAGTATGGATTTGTTCAAACACCATACCGTAAGGTTGACCGTGAAACAGGTGTAGTCACAAACGAAATCGTTTGGCTGACAGCCGATGAAGAAGATGAATATACTGTAGCGCAGGCTAACTCTCGCCTCAACGAAGACGGTACTTTTGCTGAGAAAGTTGTCATGGGACGTCACCAAGGGGTCAACCAAGAGTATCCAGCAGAAGTGGTTGACTACATGGACGTGTCACCAAAACAGGTAGTTGCCGTTGCGACTGCATGTATTCCTTTCTTGGAAAACGATGACTCCAACCGTGCCCTCATGGGTGCCAACATGCAACGTCAGGCTGTGCCTTTGATTGATCCAAAAGCACCTTACGTTGGTACAGGTATGGAGTATCAAGCAGCTCATGACTCTGGTGCTGCTGTTATTGCTCAGTATGATGGTAAAGTTACATACGCAGATGCTGACAAGGTAGAAGTACGTCGTGAAGATGGTTCATTGGATGTCTACCACATCCAAAAATTCCGTCGTTCAAACTCAGGTACTGCCTACAACCAACGCACTCTCGTTAAAGTTGGCGATGTCGTTGAAAAAGGCGACTTTATCGCTGACGGACCTTCTATGGAAAAAGGGGAAATGGCGCTTGGACAAAACCCAATCGTTGCCTACATGACATGGGAAGGTTACAACTTCGAGGATGCCGTTATCATGAGCGAACGCTTGGTCAAAGACGATGTCTACACATCTGTCCACCTCGAAGAATATGAATCAGAAACGCGCGATACAAAGCTTGGGCCTGAAGAAATTACTCGTGAAATTCCAAACGTTGGTGAAGATGCTCTTAAAGACCTTGACGAAATGGGTATTATCCGTATCGGTGCTGAGGTTAAAGAAGGAGATATCCTTGTAGGTAAAGTCACACCTAAGGGTGAGAAAGACCTTTCTGCTGAAGAACGTCTCTTGCACGCTATCTTCGGAGACAAGTCTCGTGAAGTACGTGATACCTCGCTTCGTGTACCTCATGGTGCCGATGGTGTCGTTCGTGATGTTAAGATCTTTACACGTGCAAACGGTGATGAATTGCAATCTGGCGTTAACATGCTGGTTCGCGTCTACATCGCTCAAAAACGTAAGATCAAGGTCGGAGATAAGATGGCCGGACGTCACGGAAACAAAGGGGTTGTCTCTCGTATCGTTCCTGTAGAAGACATGCCATACTTGCCAGATGGAACTCCAGTCGATATCATGTTGAACCCACTTGGGGTACCATCACGTATGAATATCGGTCAGGTTATGGAACTCCACCTTGGTATGGCAGCCCGTACTCTTGGTATCCACATCGCAACACCAGTCTTTGACGGAGCAAGTTCTGAAGACCTTTGGGACACTGTTAAAGAAGCAGGTATGGATAGCGATGCCAAAACAATCCTTTACGATGGACGTACAGGTGAGCCGTTTGACAACCGTGTATCAGTTGGTGTCATGTACATGATCAAACTCCACCACATGGTTGATGATAAATTGCACGCGCGTTCAGTCGGACCATACTCAACCGTTACCCAACAACCACTCGGAGGTAAAGCTCAGTTTGGTGGACAACGTTTCGGTGAGATGGAGGTTTGGGCTCTTGAAGCCTACGGTGCGTCAAATGTCCTTCAAGAAATCTTGACCTACAAGTCTGACGATATCAACGGACGTTTGAAAGCTTATGAAGCCATTACAAAAGGAAAACCAATTCCAAAACCAGGTGTTCCAGAATCCTTCCGAGTTCTTGTCAAAGAATTGCAATCTCTTGGTCTTGACATGCGTGTCCTTGACGAAGATGACCAAGAAGTGGAACTTCGCGACTTGGATGAAGGAATGGACGAAGATGTCATCCACGTAGATGACCTTGAAAAAGCCCGCGAAAAAGCAGCCCAAGAGGCTAAAGCAGCCTTTGAAGCTGAAGAAGCTGAGAAAGCAACAAAAGCGGAAGCAACAGAAGAAGCTGCTGAACAAGAATAAGCAGTTCACTTAGAATAGAAAGGGAAGAAATAGTGGTTGATGTAAATCGTTTTAAAAGTATGCAAATCACCCTAGCTTCTCCAAGCAAAGTCCGTTCATGGTCTTATGGAGAAGTCAAGAAACCTGAAACAATCAATTACCGTACGTTGAAACCAGAACGTGAAGGACTCTTTGACGAAGTCATCTTTGGTCCTACAAAGGACTGGGAATGTGCTTGTGGTAAGTACAAACGCATTCGTTACAGAGGGATTGTTTGTGACCGCTGTGGGGTTGAAGTAACGCGTACGAAAGTTCGTCGTGAGCGTATGGGGCACATCGAGTTGAAGGCTCCTGTATCTCACATCTGGTATTTCAAGGGGATTCCAAGCCGTATGGGCTTGACTCTTGATATGAGCCCTCGTGCCCTCGAGGAAGTTATCTACTTTGCGGCTTATGTGGTGATTGATCCTAAGGATACACCACTTGAGCACAAGTCTATCATGACAGAGCGCGAATACCGTGAGCGCTTGCGTGAGTATGGTTATGGATCATTCGTTGCCAAAATGGGTGCCGAAGCTATCCAAGACCTTTTGAAACAAGTAGATCTTGAAAAAGAAATTGCGGAACTCAAAGAAGAGTTGAAAACAGCTACTGGACAAAAACGTGTCAAAGCCATCCGTCGTTTGGATGTTTTGGATGCCTTTTACAAGTCTGGAAATAAACCTGAATGGATGATTCTCAACATCCTTCCGGTTATTCCACCAGATCTTCGTCCAATGTTGCAGTTGGATGGTGGCCGATTTGCCTCATCTGATTTGAATGACCTTTATCGTCGTGTTATCAACCGTAACAACCGTTTGGCTCGTTTGCTTGAGTTGAATGCACCAGGTATCATCGTTCAAAATGAGAAGCGTATGCTTCAAGAAGCGGTTGACGCTTTGATTGACAACGGTCGTCGTGGTCGCCCGATTACAGGACCAGGTAGCCGTCCACTCAAATCATTGAGCCACATGCTTAAAGGTAAACAAGGACGCTTCCGTCAAAACTTGCTCGGTAAACGTGTTGACTTCTCAGGACGTTCCGTTATCGCCGTTGGTCCAACTCTTAAGATGTACCAATGTGGTGTACCACGCGAAATGGCGATTGAGCTCTTTAAACCATTCGTCATGCGTGAAATCGTCGCTCGTGACATTGTGCAAAACGTTAAGGCAGCTAAACGCTTGGTAGAACGCGGAGACGAACGTATCTGGGATATTCTTGAAGAAGTAATCAAAGAACACCCAGTACTTTTGAACCGCGCACCGACCCTTCACCGTTTGGGGATCCAAGCCTTCGAGCCAGTCTTGATTGATGGTAAGGCTCTTCGCTTGCACCCACTTGTCTGTGAAGCCTATAATGCCGACTTTGACGGTGACCAAATGGCCATCCACGTACCGCTTTCGGAAGAAGCCCAAGCAGAAGCTCGTATCTTGATGTTGGCTGCTGAGCATATCTTGAACCCGAAAGATGGTAAACCAGTTGTTACTCCATCTCAGGACATGGTTTTGGGTAACTACTACTTGACTATGGAAGAAGCTGGTCGTGAGGGTGAAGGAATGGTCTTCAAGGACCGTGACGAAGCTGTTATGGCTTACCGCAATGGCTATGTTCACCTTCACTCACGTGTTGGTATTGCAACAGATAGCCTCAACAAACCATGGACAGAAGAACAAAAACACAAGGTCTTGCTGACAACAGTTGGTAAAATCCTCTTCAATGACATCATGCCAGAGGGTCTGCCTTACTTGCAAGAACCAACAAATGCCAACTTAACAGAAGGTGTTCCAGCTAAATACTTCTTGCCACTAGGTGGAGATATCAAGGAAGCAATCAGCAATCTTGAACTCAACCCTCCATTCAAGAAGAAAAATCTTGGGAATATCATCGCTGAAATCTTCAAACGTTTCCGTACGACAGAAACTTCTGCCCTACTTGACCGCATGAAGAACCTCGGTTACCACCACTCAACTCTTGCAGGTTTGACAGTGGGTATTGCCGATATCCCAGTCGTTGAAGACAAGGCTGAAATCATCGAAGAATCACACAAACGTGTAGAACAAATCACCAAACAATTCCGTCGTGGTATGATCACAGACGACGAGCGCTACAACGCTGTTACAGCTGAATGGCGTGCTGCCCGTGAAAAATTGGAGAAACGTTTGGTTGCCAACCAAGATCCTAAGAACCCAATCGTTATGATGATGGACTCTGGAGCCCGTGGTAACATCTCAAACTTCTCACAGCTTGCCGGTATGCGTGGTCTGATGGCCGCTCCGAACGGACGTATCATGGAATTGCCAATCCTTTCAAACTTCCGCGAAGGTTTGTCAGTACTCGAAATGTTCTTCTCAACTCACGGTGCCCGTAAAGGTATGACCGATACGGCCCTTAAGACAGCCGACTCAGGTTACTTGACTCGTCGTTTGGTTGACGTTGCCCAAGACGTTATCATCCGTGAGGACGACTGTGGAACAGACCGTGGTCTCTTGATCCGTTCTATCGCAGAAGGAAAAGAGATGATCGAGTCTCTCGAAGAACGTCTCAATGGTCGTTATACTAAGAAAACTGTTAAACATCCAGAAACTGGTGCAGTGATCATCGGTCCAAATGAGTTGATTACAGAAGACAAGGCGCGTGAAATTGTCAATGCTGGAGTGGGAGAAGTGACTATCCGTTCCGTATTTACATGTAACACTCGTCATGGTGTCTGCCGTCACTGTTACGGTATCAACTTGGCGACTGGTGATGCGGTTGAAGTTGGTGAAGCAGTTGGTACAATCGCTGCCCAATCTATCGGGGAACCTGGTACACAGCTTACAATGCGTACCTTCCACACGGGTGGGGTTGCCTCAAATACCGATATCACTCAGGGTCTTCCTCGTGTCCAAGAAATCTTTGAAGCCCGCAATCCTAAAGGGGAAGCGGTCATCACAGAGGTCAAAGGACAAGTTACTGCCATCGAAGAAGACGCGTCAACTCGTACCAAGAAAGTCTTTGTTAAGGGTGAAACTGGCGAAGGTGAGTACGTGGTACCATTTACAGCCCGTATGCGTGTCGAAGTTGGAGACCAAGTCTCTCGTGGTGCAGCTCTTACAGAAGGTTCTATCCAACCGAAACGTCTCCTTGCTGTTCGTGATGTCTTATCAGTTGAAACTTACCTTCTCGGTGAAGTACAAAAAGTTTACCGCAGCCAAGGGGTAGAAATCGGTGACAAACACATCGAGGTAATGGTTCGTCAAATGATCCGTAAAGTTCGTGTCATGGATCCAGGTGACACAGACCTTCTTATGGGTACTCTCATGGACATCAACGACTTTACAGATGCTAACAAGGATGTTCTTATCGCAGGTGGAGTTCCAGCGACTGGTCGTCCAGTTCTTATGGGAATCACCAAAGCCTCACTTGAAACCAATAGTTTCTTGTCAGCGGCTTCCTTCCAGGAAACAACTCGTGTCCTTACTGATGCGGCCATCCGTGGTAAGAAAGATCATCTCCTTGGACTCAAGGAAAATGTTATCATCGGTAAGATCATCCCAGCTGGTACTGGTATGGCTCGCTACCGTAACCTTGAACCACAAGCCATCAATGAAGCAGAATATCTGGCTCCAGAACAAGAAGAGGCAGAACTTGCTCCTGTAGAGGAAGTTGTGGAAATCCAAGTTGAAGAAACAGTAGAATAAAAGCAAACAAGAGAACCTTTGGGTTCTCTTTGCTTTATTTCAGAAAATTTTCCCACTTTTTCATAAAGTATGGTAGAATAGAAGAACTAAAATGCCAAGGAGGTGTCCATATGGAACAAACATTCTTTATCATTAAGCCAGATGGTGTGAAAAGAGGGCTGGTCGGCGAAATTCTGCAAAGAATGGAACAACGAGGTTTCAAACTCGAAAAATTAGAGTTACGTTCAGCAGTTTCAGAAGCTTTGATTGACCAACACTATCAAGACTTGGTTGAAAAAAGTTTTTATCCTCCTATCCGTCAGTTTATGACTTCAGGACCAGTAGTGGTGGGCATTCTATCAGGTCCGAAAGTAATTGAAACTTGGCGGACCATGATGGGGGCGACTCGTCCAGAAGAAGCTCTGCCAGGAACTATCCGAGGAGATTTTGCCAAGGCTGCAGGAGACAATCAAGCCATTCAAAATGTAGTTCATGGCTCCGATTCGGAAGCTTCTGCAAAACGTGAAATTGCTCTCTGGTTTAAGGATTAGACTGGTAAAAGAACAGTTCTGTGCACAACAGAGCTGTTTTTTGGTCAGTTGAGCACAAAAAAAGGACACTTGAGGCGGAAACAATCATTTCAAACTCCTCACAAGGTATAATCCCATATAGGGAGGGAAAAGAAATGGTAAAATCAATTCGCTTATTATTGTTGATTGCAGTCATCCAGATTAGTTTTAGTAGTTGTCTATTATGGAAAGAATCTTTTTTATCTTTAAAACAGACCAATGCTTATTTTTTGATTTTGATAGTAGGGATTTCTGTTCTTTGTGCTGGGATAAATTATTTCCATACAGCAGACCAGTCTAGACATAGTATTTTACATGTTCAAAAGAAAGTGAGTCTAGTTTATTGCCTCCTTTTAGTAGTCAATCTTCTGGCAACTTGTCTGGTTCTCTCAGAAAGCATCCAAACCACTAGCAAATTGCAGCAGGAACTGGTTGACCTCTTTTTACCCTCCTTCTTTTTCTTGCTAGGAGTAGATCTATTGATTTTCTTACCTTTTGATAAAATTTTTCGCGATATAGAGAATTACCTAAATAAAAAGAAAACAGTCGTCATTTCCGTTCTAGCTACGATAGTTTTCTTGAGGAACCCCATAGTGATTTCCTCGATTCTCCTTTATATCAGTGTTGGTTTTCTATGCGCACGTTTCCTTTTTCCCAAATGTATTCAAAGGGAAATCTCCTTTTATGGACACCTGATTCGGGATATTCTGTTTGTTTTTTCAATAGTTGTATTCTTTTAAGTAGAGGAGAATTTTTCAAAATTGTTATAGTAAGTCCATAAAGAAAATTCACACAAAAGAAAACTTTTTGGTATAATAGTAGCATGCACACAAAAAATGAAGAAGAGCTTCTAGCTCTCGGAGAAAGATTAGGCCATTTGCTTCAAAAAGACGATGTTCTGATCTTGACTGGAGAGTTGGGTGCGGGTAAAACAACCTTTACAAAGGGCCTTGCTAAGGGCTTGGATATCCGTCAGATGATTAAAAGTCCAACCTATACCATTGTCAGAGAGTACGAAGGGCGTTTGCCACTTTACCACTTGGATGTCTACCGTATCGAAGGTGATGCTGATTCTATTGACTTGGATGAGTTTCTCTTTGGAGGTGGTGTGACTGTTATTGAGTGGGGGCATCTTTTGGGTGAAGATTTACCAGATTCTTACTTGGAGTTGGAAATTTTGAAAGAAGTTGAGGGTCGTTGTCTTCATTTTACGGCTCATGGCTCTCGGGCTGAACAACTCATCAAGGAGCTTAAAGATGGAGTATGAGTTGTGTATTCGTGAGGCAGAGATTTCAGATGCTACAGCCTTAATTGCATTTTTAGATTGTGTTGGTCAAGAGACAGATTTTACCAGCTTAGATGAAAATGGTATCATGATGACAGCTTCTGAAATGGCTCTTTTTATCGAAAAACAAGCTGGATCAGAGAATCAAATTACTCTCCTCGCCTTACTGAATGATGAGATTGCAGGAGTTTTAAATATCACAGCGGACCAACATTTAAGAGTTCGACATATCGGTGATGTTTTTCTAGCAGTTCGCAAGAAATTTTGGAACCAAGGCTTGGCAACTATACTTCTAGAAGAAGGCATCGAGTGGGCTAAAGCCAGTGGTGTCTTGCGCCGTTTGCAACTTAGTGTACAAAAACGAAACGAGGCTGCGATCCACCTCTATTCAAAAATGGGATTTATCACAGAAGGCTTACAAGAACGAGGAGCCTATTTAGCAGAAGGGATATTTTTAGATGTTTGTCTTATGGGCAAGCTGATAAATAAATAACGAGATGATTAAAAAATTAATTGGAATGGTGCTAGGTTTCCTAGCAGTAACAGTTTTAGGTGTAGCGGTTTATGGCTATACCATCTACCAACAGGGAACAGAAACCCTAAGTAAAAAGACTTACAAAAAAATCGGGGAAGAAACCAACGTTATCGAAGCGACGGAGCCTCTGACCATCCTCTTGATGGGGGTAGATACGGGAAATGTGGAACGTACAGACCCGTGGGCGGGAAATAGTGATTCCATGATTCTCTTGACGGTTAATCCCAAAACAAAGAAAACCACTATGATGAGTTTGGAACGGGATATTTTGACCAAGATTGAGACTGGAAACGGTCAAGTTCAGGAAGCTAAACTCAATGCGGCCTATGCTAATGGTGGTGCGGAACTTGCAATTTCTACTATTCAAAAGATGATGAATATCCATATTGACCGCTATGTGATGGTTAACATGCAAGGGCTTCAACAATTAGTGGATGCAGTTGGTGGGATCACCGTCAACAATACACTCGGTTTCCCAATTTCGATTGCTGACCAAGAGGAGTTTAATAAGATTTCTATCGGTGTTGGAGAACAAACCTTGAATGGTGAGGAAGCTCTGGTGTATTCACGGATGCGTTACCAAGACCCAGAGGGAGACTATGGTCGTCAAAAACGTCAACGTGAAGTTATTCAAAAGATCGTTGAGAAGGTTTTGAGCCTAAACAGTGTGAGCCATTATCAAGGTATCCTCAAAGCTTTGAGTGATAACATGCAGACCAATGTGGACTTATCAGCTAAGAGCATTCCACAATTGCTCGGCTATCAAGATTCCTTCAAGAATATCGAAACGCATCAATTGCGAGGAGAAGATGCTGAGCTACAGGGAATTTCTTATCAAATCGTCACTTCAGAACATATGCTCGAAATGCAAAATCTCTTGCGTCGTTCACTAGGTAAAGAGCCAGTGACAGAATTGGAAACCAATGCGGTACTGTACGAAACAGCCTTTGGTCGGACAGCACCTTCAACCAGTACGAACGCTTCAAACGAAGAAGCAGAATAAGAAAAGAATCAAATCGTGGGAAATTTCCTGCGATTTTTTCAAAAAAATTCGAATAGATAAGTAGGAGGAAACATGAAAGCAGAAATTATTGCTGTTGGAACAGAAATTTTAACAGGGCAGATTGTCAATACCAATGCTCAGTTTTTATCAGAGAAACTAGCCGAAATCGGGGTAGATGTCTACTTCCAAACAGCTGTTGGAGACAATGAAGCTCGTCTTTTGTCCTTGCTTGAAATTGCGAGCCAACGTAGTAATCTTGTGATTTTGACAGGGGGCTTGGGACCAACTGAGGATGATTTGACCAAACAAACCCTGGCAAAATTTTTAGGAAAAGATCTAGTGTTTGACCCTCAAGCGCAAGAGAAACTGGATATCTTTTTTGCTCATAGACCTGACTATGCTCGGACACCGAATAATGAGCGCCAAGCCCAAATTGTGGAAGGGGCAACTCCACTGCCAAATGAGACAGGTTTAGCAGTAGGAGGGGTGTCGGAAGTGGATGGCGTGACCTACGTGGTCCTCCCGGGACCACCTAGTGAATTGAAACCTATGGTCTTAAATCAACTCTTACCTAAGTTAATGACTGGTACCAAGTTATACTCTCGAGTGCTCCGTTTCTTTGGAATTGGGGAGAGTCAGTTGGTGACCATTTTGGCGGATTTGATTGACCATCAAACCGATCCGACTTTGGCGCCGTATGCCAAAACAGGAGAAGTTACCTTGCGCTTGTCTACAAAAGCAGTTAGTCAAGAAAAGGCTGATCAAGCACTGGACATCCTAGAAAGTCAAATCTTGGGTCACCATACTTTTGAGGGAATTTCTTTACGAGACATCTGTTATGGATATGGGGAAGAAACCAGCCTCGCAAGTGTCGTTGTAGAAGAGCTAAAGAAGAGACAGAAAAGCATTACTGCGGCAGAAAGCTTGACGGCAGGTCTCTTTCAAGCGACATTAGCAGACTTTTCGGGCGTTTCAGCAATCTTTAATGGCGGTTTTGTCACTTACAGCCTAGAAGAAAAGTCCAAGATGTTGGATATTTCCGAGCAAGAGCTAAAAGAGCACGGGGTCGTTTCTGAGTTTACGGCTCGAAAAATGGCAGAGCAGGCACGGATCAAGACTCAGTCTGACTACGGAATTAGTTTGACGGGTGTGGCAGGGCCAGATAGCCTAGAGGGGCATCCAGCTGGTACAGTTTTTATTGGACTGGCACATGCAAAAGGGACAGAGGTGATCAAGGCCAATATCGCAGGACGGAGTCGAGCTGATGTTCGACATATTGCGGTCATGCATGCCTTTAACCTAGTTCGCAAGGCTTTATTAAGTGACTAAATTTTGGTATAATGAAAGATAGGTCTAAGGACTAGTAGAATATAGGAGAACAAAATGGCGAAAAAACCAACGAAAAAATTAGATGAAATTGGAAAAAAATTTGGAGCAGACCGTGAAAAAGCATTGAACGATGCTCTTAAATTGATTGAGAAAGACTTTGGTAAAGGCTCAATCATGCGTTTGGGTGAGCGCGCGGAGCAAAAAGTTCAAGTGATGAGCTCAGGCTCATTGGCTCTGGACATTGCCCTTGGTTCAGGTGGTTATCCTAAAGGGCGTATCATCGAAATCTATGGACCAGAATCATCTGGTAAGACAACGGTTGCCCTTCACGCAGTTGCGCAAGCACAGAAAGAAGGTGGTATTGCAGCCTTTATCGATGCGGAACATGCTCTTGACCCAGCCTATGCTGCAGCCCTTGGTGTGAACATTGACGAATTGCTCTTGTCACAACCAGACTCAGGTGAACAAGGTCTTGAAATTGCTGGAAAATTGATTGACTCAGGTGCAGTTGACCTTGTCGTTATCGACTCGGTTGCGGCCCTTGTACCTCGTGCAGAAATTGATGGGGATATTGGAGACAGCCACGTTGGTTTGCAAGCTCGTATGATGAGCCAGGCTATGCGTAAACTCGGAGCTTCTATCAATAAAACCAAAACAATTGCCATCTTTATCAACCAATTGCGTGAAAAAGTTGGAGTAATGTTTGGAAATCCAGAAACAACACCTGGTGGACGTGCTTTGAAATTCTACGCTTCAGTCCGTTTGGATGTTCGTGGAAGCACACAAATCAAGGGAACTGGTGACCAAAAAGACACCAATGTCGGTAAGGAAACCAAGATTAAGGTTGTTAAAAATAAGGTGGCTCCACCGTTTAAAGAAGCCTTTGTTGAAATCATGTACGGAGAAGGGATTTCTAAGACTGGTGAGCTCTTGAAGATTGCAAGTGACCTTGATATCATCCAAAAAGCAGGAGCTTGGTACTCTTACAAGGGTGAAAAAATCGGACAAGGATCTGAAAATGCTAAGAAATACTTGGCGGATCACCCAGAAATCTTTGATGCCATTGACCACCAAGTCCGTGTTCAATATGGTTTGATTGAAGATGAAGAAGGGACAACTCCTACCTCTGTTGCTGAAGATTTAGCACCTAACCAAGAAGTAACGCTTGACCTAGGCGACGGACTTGAAATCGAAATTGAAGATTAAAAATAAAAGCGGAGAAGTCTTTCTCTGCTTTTTATGTTTAATTATTAAGTCTCCATAAGCTTCAGAAGCGTAATAAAAGAGTATTTAATCAAAAAAATTAAAAAAACTGTTGCAATTTTTTTAATTTGATGATAAAATTAAAACATTCTATAAAAAGGAGACTACTATAATGGAAAAACGCCTTGTTCGTAACGTACAAGACAAAAAGATTGCTGGTGTTTGTGCTGGTATCGCTGACTACTTTAACATGGACCACACACTTGTTCGTGCACTTTGGATCATCTTCACTCTACTTGGTGGTTCTGGAATCTTAGCTTATGCTGTTCTCTACTTCCTTCTTCCAGAAGGCAATGCAGAAGCTTAAGCCATAGAGAGAATAAAAGTTTATTCTGATCAGTTGAAAATAAAAAATGCATGTAATCGTAGATTACATGCATTTTTATATGTAGCTTCTATCGAAAAAGAGAGGTTCTTCACCAGATGGATAAATCTTGTTTAATGGTCACTAAAACGACGATACTCTATATGAAAGTCGAAATAATGTTCATTCTGTAACTTTTGGAAGATATCGCGATAGGCCTCTTCGTCAAAATGGTCGCCACGGTAGAGAATTTCAAAACTCAAACCATCGTACTCTAGAAAAGCGTTGGCTGTTTTGAAACCATTTTGGCGATAGAAATCCATGCGGGCCTTTCTCTGCTCCAAGTTATCGCATTCTTCGTCCAATCGCTCGACTTCCAATAACATGGTTCGCTGGTAAAAATCAGTCAGCTTTTCGATGATTTCTTTTCCATATCCGTGGCTTCTCAAGTGGGGCATGATGGCAAAAAAACTGATATAGAAGGCCTTTGGATTGGAGATGGCAAAAGCAAATCCAACAAACTCTTCCTGGTTATAGAAGGCGAAAAAGTGGGCGTCTTCTCGGTCTTGATAGCGTAAAAATTCTGACAGAGGAACTCGTTCTTCCTCGGGGAATGCTTCCTTGTTTAGCTTTTCAACCTTATCCAGGTCAGGAAATACATCGGTAATTAATTGACTGGTCAAACTCATAAGTGACCTCCTTTTCTTGATTATAGCAAATTGTATCTCTGTAAGCAATTGATTGCAAACTTAGTGACAGAGCCTTGTCGCTCCTTTAGAAAGCTGATATAATAGCTTTATGAATAAGAAACGATCCGTGGACTTGATACATGGTCCTATTCTTCCTGCGCTGTTAAGCTTTGCCTTTCCAATCTTGCTGTCAAATATTTTTCAACAGCTCTATAACACTGCTGACGTCTTGATTGTTGGGCGTTTTCTTGGTCAAGATTCCTTGGCAGCAGTAGGGGCGACAACTGCCATTTTTGACTTGATTATAGGCTTTACGCTTGGTGTTGGAAATGGCATGGGGATTGTCATTGCCCGCTATTATGGGGCTCGTAATTTCACTAAAATTAAAGAAGCAGTAGCAGCAACTTGGATTTTAGGTGCTCTTTTGAGCATTGTGGTCATGCTGATGGGCTTTGTCGGTCTGTATCCACTCCTGCAATATTTAGATACCCCGGCAGAAATCCTTCCTCAATCCTATCAATATATTTCTATGATTGTGACTTGTGTCAGTGTCAGCTTTGCCTATAATCTTTTTGCAGGCTTGTTGCGGTCTATTGGTGACAGTCTAGCAGCCCTTGGATTCCTGATTTTTTCTGCCTTGGTCAATGTGGTTCTGGATTTGTATTTTATTACGCAACTGCATCTGGGAGTTCAATCTGCGGGGCTTGCTACTATTATTTCACAAGGCTTGTCAGCGGTTCTTTGCTTTTTCTATATCCGTAAGAGTGTTCCAGAACTGCTTCCTCAACTCAAGCATTTTAAATGGAACAAGGCCTTGTATGCGGATCTCTTGGAGCAAGGTTTGGCTATGGGTCTGATGAGTTCGATTGTGTCCATTGGTAGCGTGATTTTACAGTCTTCTGTCAATACTTTTGGAGCAGTAATTATAAGTGCACAAACAGCAGCTCGACGGATTATGGCCTTTGCTCTCCTTCCGATGACTGCTATTTCTTCTGCTATGACGACCTTTGCCTCTCAAAATCTCGGGGCCAAGCGACCAGACCGCATTGTTCAAGGACTTGGTATTGGGAGTCGCCTGAGCATGTCCTGGGCAGGTTTTGTTTGTATCTTCCTCTTTTTTGCCAGTCCTAGTTTGGTTTCTTTCTTGGCCAGTTCGACAGATACCTACTTGGTAGAAAATGGTAGCCTCTACCTGCAAATCAGTTCAGTCTTTTATCCGATTTTGAGCCTTTTGCTGATTTATCGGAATTGCTTGCAGGGATTGGGGCAGAAAGTCCTTCCTCTAGTTTCCAGCTTTATAGAACTAATCGGGAAAATCGTTTTTGTGGTCTTGATTATCCCTTGGGCAGGCTATAGGGGAGTTATCCTTTGCGAACCCCTTATCTGGGTTGCCATGACTACCCAACTGTACTTTTCACTTTTCCGCCATCCCCTGATAAAAGAAGGCAAGGCCATCTTGGCAACAAAAGTGCCATCATAGCTTGATTTACTGAATAAAATCTATTTCCTCTAGTGAAAATCGAAAAAACTTGTGTTATAATAAGAAAGATTAAAATGTGAAAAAAGGAGATTCCTAATGGGACGTAAATGGGCCAATATCGTAGCCAAGAAAACGGCTAAAGATGGAGCTAACTCTAAAGTATATGCAAAATTTGGTGTAGAAATCTATGTAGCAGCTAAAAAAGGTGATCCGGATCCAGAATCAAACACTGCTTTGAAATTCGTTATCGACCGTGCTAAACAAGCCCAAGTGCCAAAACACGTTATCGATAAAGCGATTGATAAAGCAAAAGGAAACACAGACGAAACCTTTACAGAAGGACGTTACGAAGGATTTGGACCAAATGGTTCTATGCTGATCGTTGACACCTTGACGTCAAACGTCAACCGTACCGCGGCCAATGTCCGTGCAGCCTTTGGTAAGAACGGTGGAAACATGGGTGCTTCTGGTTCAGTTTCTTACCTCTTTGACAACAAGGGTGTGATCGTATTTGCTGGTGAAGATGCGGATGTTATCTTTGAACTCTTGCTTGAAGCTGATGTGGATGTGGATGATGTCGAAGCAGAAGATGGAACAATCACTGTTTACACAGCTCCAACTGACCTTCACAAGGCTATCGTTGCCCTTCGTGAGTCAGGCATTGAAGAATTCCAAGTGACAGAACTTGAGATGATTCCTCAGTCAGAAGTGGAATTGTCAGGCGATGACCTTGAAACTTTTGAAAAACTTTACAGCGTCCTTGAAGACGACGAAGATGTACAAAAGATCTATACCAATGTGGATGGATTCTAATATAAAAAGCGAACAGACCTATTAGCTGTTCGCTTTTTATATTGGAGCTTAGACTCTGCTTTCAGAATCGTTTTGTTGCTTGCTTTTTCCTAGACCGACTGCATGTTTTTGGACCAGCAAGAGTTGCCCATTGTCATCTTTTGCAAAAGTTAGGGTAACCGTCTTAATTTTGTCACCAATGGAGATATAGGTAACTTTTCTCGTACTGTAGCCCCCAATAGTGGAGTCAAACTCGGAGTCTGGCAGTCCGTGTTTTTTGATAATATCCTTGTAGTTGGTGCCACCTTTTCCTTTGTTGTCAAGATCACCTTTGATTAAGGCGTCGAACTGTTCTTGGGTCCAGGAGAAGTTATCGTCTTCTTCCTCCTCTTCAGGGAGTGAATCAATGGTATCATCTGTCAAGTCGCGTTCCATTGAGGAGCTAGCTTCTCTATAGGAACGGTTAAACTCCCTGATAAACTCTTTGTAGACATTAGCGTACAGTACTTGGGTCGTAAAGAAAAGTACAACTGAAGCAACTGCAAGGGATGTTCCGATAATGGCCATTGTTTTCCGTTTTTTGAGGTTGACGATAAGGCCGATAATCCCCAAGATAAAGGCAACAATGGCGATGAAAAACGATAGATAGTTAATAAATGGGATCCAGGACCCTAAAAGTGCGATGGCTCCAAAAATGGTTGCCAAGATTCCTAAAACTCTTTGTTCTTCTGGTTTCATTTGAAAGCTTTCTCCCTTCATCGAGTGAATGGATTTCTATCCACAGTAGTTAGTGCTTATTATAGAAAAAATATTGCCTAATGTCAATTTAAACCAAGATAGTTCTCTTGGAAACTTTTTTTCTTGACATCTCCTCTGAAAATGATAAAATAGTTCTCATGGAAACTTAAATAGTTCTTGTGAGAACTATATTTATCGTAAGAAAGGAGCAATCATGGACAAGCCGATGTTAATGTTCAAACGTTTTGGGCATCAGGTTCATCTGATGGTACAGAAAGAAGCCAAGCGATGTGGCATTGAATTTATGGGTGGACCGCAAGGGCAGGTTTTGCGTTTTTTAGATCATTGTGAACAAAAAGAGGAACTGGTCTTGATTAAGGATATCGAGCAGGAACTCAATATTACCAAATCTGTGGCGAGTAATCTAGTCAAGCGTATGGTGCAAAATGGTTTGGTTGAGCTAGAGGCCAGCCCGAGCGATAAGCGGGCAAAATTTGTTCGCCTGACGGAGAAATCGCGTTCGCAGATGCAAAAAGTTAAGGCTTTTTTTGATCGGATCGATCAGAGTCTGCTAGAGGGGGTTTCAAAGTCAGACTTGGCAATCTTTGAAAAGGTTCTCGGTCAGTTGCAAGAAAATGTTGAGAAGATAGGAGGAGAGAATGAAGAAACTCGCTAAACGTATTACAGGAAAAGAGTGGGGAATGATAGTCCTTACGATTCTTTTCACTTGTTTTTCGGTCTATCTCGAGTTAGAGGTACCGACTTACATTTCGCAAATTACAGAATTACTGGGAACGTCTGGAACTCAGTTGGGTGAACTCTGGTCACCAGCTGCGAAGATGATTGGTTTGTCTTTATTGGCTTTCTTTTCATCTGTTATGGTGGGTTTCTTTGCTGCTCGTGTTGCAGCCTCCTATACAACCCATCTACGTAGAGACGTATTTCATCGCGTTTTAGATTTTTCACAGACAGAGATCAAGCGCTTTTCAATCCCAAGTCTTTTGACTCGGACGACCAATGATATTACCCAGGTACAGATGCTCTTTACCATGGGCTTGCAAGTGGTTACTCGTGGGCCGATTATGGCTATCTGGGCCATTGGAAAAATCCTTGGGAAATCGGAATACTGGCTCTGGGCGGTCGTTGTGGCTGTTATTGTGAATGTCTTGATGACCACTGTTCTTATGACTCTGGCCTTTCCAAAACAATCGGTCATCCAAAAATTGACAGATAAACTCAATAGCATCACTCGTGAAAGTTTGACTGGGATTCGAGTTGTTCGCGCATACAATGCGGAAGATTACCAAGATAAGAAATTTGGAGCAGCCAACGATGAGGTAACACGTCTCAATCTCTTTGTCAATCGATTGATGGCGATTATGAACCCGATCATGATGGCGATTTCCAGTGGATTGAGTTTAGCCATTTACTGGATTGGTGCCTATATCATCAACGATGCAAGTTTGGCAGAACGTCTGCCACTCTTTAGTGATATGGTGGTCTTCATGTCCTATGCTATGCAGGTCGTGATGGGCTTCCTTCTCATGGGAGCACTCTTTATCGTTCTTCCTCGTACCTTGGTTTCGGCAGGACGTATCAATCAAGTATTGGATCTGCATTCTTCTATTGAAAATCCTAGTCATGCACAGACAGCGAATCCTTCAGTTCAAGGACAAGTGGAATTCCGTGATGTGACTTTCCGCTACTCTAAAAACTCTGAAGCAGTCGTGGAACATGTCACTTTCAAAGCTGAAGCTGGTCAAACCGTGGCCTTCATTGGATCGACTGGATCAGGTAAGTCCACGCTAGTCAACCTCTTGCCTCGTTTTTACGACGTTTCAGATGGAGAAATTCTAGTGGATGGTGTCAATGTACAAGATTACAATTTGGAAGATTTGCGCAATAAGGTCGGCTATATTCCACAAAAAGCTGTACTTTTTTCTGGAGATGTCAAGGGGAACTTGGACTTTGGTAAGAGCAAAGAAACTCCTCTCAGCGAACCTGCTATGTGGCAAGCTCTTGAATTGGCCCAGTCTAAAGCATTTATCGAGGACAAGGAAGCGGGTCTTGCATCAGAAGTAGCCCAAGGTGGAACCAACTTCTCAGGAGGTCAAAGACAGCGTTTGGCCATTGCGCGTGCCTTGGCTCGTAAACCAGAGATTCTCATCTTTGATGACTCTTTCTCAGCCTTGGACTACAAGACAGATCGTGTCCTTCGCCAAGAGCTAGCTGAGAAAACAAAATCCATGACCAAGCTCATCGTAGCGCAACGGATTTCTACCATTATGGACGCCGACCTGATCTTAGTTTTGGATCAAGGTAAAGTCGTGGGACAAGGCACCCACAAGGAACTTCTAGCTACCAACGAAGTCTACCAAGAAATTGCCTACTCACAACTATCGAAGGAGGAATTGGAACATGGAAAATAAAAAAGTTTCGGTCTGGAAACAGTGCAAACCTTATATGGCAGGCCTCCAACTCCCTCTCCTAATAGCAGTTGTGGCTGCAGTCATTTCAAGCATCATTACCGTTTATGGTCCAACTAAGATTAAGGAAATTACAAATTTGATTTCAGATGGTTTGGCTGCAGAAATCGACTTGGTATCTGTGTCAAACATTGCTAGCTTTTTAGTGATTCTCTATGTATTTGGCGCCATCCTTAACTATACACAGGCCTATATCTTTTCAACGAGTATCCAACATTTTTCAAAACGCATGCGGACGGCTATCGCTGAAAAGATTAATCGTTTGCCACTTGGCTATTTTGACCGTCATTCACAAGGAGATACCCTTTCGCGCGTGACCAATGATGTGGATACAGCAGCACAATCTCTCAACCAAAGTCTAGGGACAGTTCTTTCAGCTAGTTTCTTGTTGATTGCTGTCTTGGTGACCATGTTTGGGATGAACTGGATTTTAGCATTGGTAACCGTTGTATCAACCCTTGTTGGTTTTGCAGCGGTTTCCGTAATCATGGCCAAGTCACAGGGTTATTTTAAAGCTCAACAAAATAATCTAGCAGCCGTCAATGGTTATGTGGAAGAGATGTACTCTGGACACAATGTAGTGACCAGCTACAACGCAGTAGATACCTCCAAAGCGAGATTTGCTGGTTTAAACCAATACTTGCATGACAGTATCTGGAAATCTCAATTTATCTCTGGTATTATGATGCCAGCCATGATTTTTGTTGGGAACTTTAGTTATGTATTAGTCATCATCGTTGGAGCTGCGCTGGCGTTAGAAGGGCATATCACAATAGGGATTATTGTAGCCTTTATGGTTTACGTACGGACCTTCTCCCAACCTCTGTCACAGATTGCCCAAGGGATTACGAGCTTGCAACAAGCGAGTGCAGCCATGACACGTGTATTGGAATTTCTAGCTGAAGCAGAGATGCAAGATGAATCTCATAAGGAAAGACAATTGAGCAACATGAAAGGGGAAGTAGTCTTTGATCACGTGTCCTTTGGCTATACACCAGAGCGCACCATCATCCATGACTTTTCTGCGACAGCTCATGCAGGTCAAAAGGTCGCAATCGTTGGACCGACTGGAGCTGGTAAGACAACCATTGTCAATCTTTTGATGAAGTTCTATGAGCTAGATAAGGGAAGTATTCGCATCGATGGCGTGGATACTAAGGACATGAAACGCTCAGAAGTACACGATGCCTTCTCAATGGTCTTGCAGGACACTTGGCTTTTTGAAGGAACGATTCGAGAGAACCTGATCTATAATCAGACAGACATCAGTGATGAACGAATGATGGAAGCCAGCAAAGCTGTGGGAATCCACCACTTTATCATGACCTTGCCAGATGGCTACGATACTGTTTTGGATGACACTGTGACCTTGTCTGTTGGGCAAAAACAACTCTTGACCATTGCTCGTGCGCTTCTCAAGGATGCACCACTCTTGATTTTGGATGAAGCGACATCTTCAGTCGACACACGTACGGAGGAGTTGATTCAAAAAGCCATGGACCATTTGATGGAGGGTCGAACTTCCTTTGTCATCGCCCACCGCTTGTCAACTATTCGTAATGCCGACTTGATTCTTGTCATGAAAGATGGCAATATCATTGAACAAGGCAACCATGAGGAGTTGATGGCGCAAGGTGGCTTCTACGCTGACTTGTACAATAGTCAATTTACAGAAGACGAAGCAGAAGAATAAATCAAAAGAAGGCTTGACGGCCTTCTTTTTCTACACTATACTAGAAGACAAACGTCTCACCTGTAGGCAAAAAAGTAATGAATGAGAAACATAAATGAAAAATTATCAAGAATGGTATCGAAATATCAGCTCCAGACTCACTAGTTATCCAACCCTTTTATTCCTATTACGCAGTTTCAATCGGTTGATGACAGTCGCCATGCCCATGGTCTATCTGACCTTACTAGTCACCACTTACCTGCAGCTAGGACTTGGGAAGCAAGTTGTGGTCTATTTGCTTGTCCCCGCTACAGGTTTTGTGATTTTGTCTCTTTTTCGTAAGAAAATCAACCACCCGCGACCTTATGAAACTTGGGACATCTGTCCCCTGCTTGAAAAAGATAGCTCGGGACAGTCGATGCCCAGTCGCCATGTCTTTTCGGCAACTATCATCTCCATGGCCTGTCTGCATGCTAGTCTACCTGTTGGCATAGCATGCTTGCTCTTTTCAGCTTTGCTGGGCTTGGTGAGGGTTTTAGGGGGAGTTCATTATCCCAAGGATGTCATCGCTGGCTATGCTTGTGGTCTCATGTGGGGATTCCTTTTCTTCCTATTCTGACATGTAAGTTAAGCTAGTCCTACAACCACTTACTGCTTCAAATTGACCACTTGCTTTTTTGCCCTTGTATTCCTAACTTAGCTTTGATATAGTAGAGTCAGAAAGGAGATGTGATGAAGTTACGAATTGAGATTGACGGCAATTTAGAGGAGACTGAAATTGTCATCAAGACCCCCACTTTGACAGATGAAATTGCAGAATTGCAACGACTTTTGCAAGAGTCAAAGGCTCCGAGGTTGACTTTTTACAAGGGGACAGGTGAATATTATTTAGACCTGTCAGAAATTCTCTTCTTTGAAACAGAAGGAAGCAAGATCTACGCTCATAACCAGAAGGAAGCCTATGAAGTTCGCCTCAAGCTCTATGAGTTGGAGTCCATCCTGCCTCGCTATTTTAGTCGAGTGTCCAAGTCAACGATCGCAAACATCCGTCAGATTTACTCAGTGGACAAGTCCTTTTCAGGAACGGGCACCATTTCCTTTTATCAGACGCACAAGGAGGTTCATGTCTCACGGCATTACCAATCCCTCCTAAAAGAAAATCTAAGAAACATGAGGTAACAGACATGAAAAAGAAAGCATTTGGTATTGTTTTACTGGTTTTAGCAGCTTGGATCTTGCTGCAAGGGAATTTTGGCATTCCTTCTTTGGATGGTAAAATATGGCCTTTGATTGGTATCGCCTTTTTTGCTTACCAATCAGTTGAAGCTTTGCTTCGTCGTCATCTAACATCAGCAGTTTTTACCGCTCTAGTAGCCTTAATGATTGCGAATCATTTTTATAACATTTTTCCTATTCCAAACCAGTCTTTGTTTTGGGCTAGTATATTAGCAGTGCTAGGTGTTGGTTATCTGACGCATTCAAGTAAGTTCTGGAATGAAAAAAAATGGTGGTACGATGGGAAAAAAACAGTCGTCACGGATAAGGAAGTCGCTTTTGGTAGCGGGACCTTCTATAAGCAAGATCAAGATCTCGTAGATGACCAAGTGGAGGTCGCTTTTGGGGATGCTAAAATCTACTATGACAATGCAGAGATGTTAGGTGATTTTGCGACTTTAAATATTGAAGTGGCTTTCGGGAATGCAACTGTCTATGTTCCACAACACTGGCGTGTCGATTTGAAAGTAGAAACCTCCTTTGGTGCAGCTAAGGCAGATGCTCCTGTAGCGCCAACAAACAAAACCTTGATTATCCGTGGGGAAGTCGCTTTTGGTAAACTTGGAGTTGTTTACGTTAAATAAAAAAAGTCTCCTAATTTCCTTGCCAAAATAGAGAAAGTGTGATAACATAGTACGGTATGTGGTGCTAGCACATCCGCTATATTAGATCTAATAGGAGGAAAACACAATGGCTAAAGTATGTTACTTTACAGGTCGTAAGACTGTATCAGGAAACAACCGTTCACACGCGATGAACCAAACAAAACGTGCCGTAAAACCAAACCTTCAAAAAGTTACTGTTCTTATCGATGGTAAACCTAAAAAAGTTTGGGCTTCAGCTCGTGCTTTGAAATCAGGTAAAGTTGAACGCGTTTAATAAAAATGAAAAGACCGCTTAGGTCTTTTTCTTTTGCTCTAAGGATAAAACCATTTGAAAAATAGAGCAAATATCCGCCGATACAGCATTCTGCTTTTACACTTGGGCTGAAATATGATAAAATAGAGTATCAACTAGTTGAGGTAAAAAAAATGACTGTAAAAATTAATACAAAAGATGGTCAAATCGAACTGACAGATGAAGTGATTGCAACCGTAGTAGGTGGTGCCGCAACTGAGATTTTTGGTGTGGTCGGTATGGCTAGTAAAAATGCCCTCAAAGACAATTTCCAAGCCCTTCTTGGTAAGGAAAATTATTCTAAGGGTGTTGTTATAAAAGCAGCCGAAGATGGTAGCATTGCAGTTGATGTTTATACCGTATTGAGCTACGGAGTAAAGATAAGCGAAGTGTCAAAAAACATTCAAGAGCGTGTTCGTTTTAGTTTAGAAAATCAACTAGGAATTACTGCTCAGACTGTGAATGTCTACATTCAAAATATCAAAGTTGTAGGAGAATAATCGTGTCAAAAATTACTACCAGTTTATTCCAAGAGATGGTGCAGGCTGCATCAACTCGTTTGAATAAGCAAGCAGAATATGTCAATTCATTGAACGTCTTTCCAGTTCCAGATGGAGATACTGGGACAAACATGGGAATGACCATCGAAAATGGTGCCAAAGAAGTAGCAGATAAGCCTGCTTCTACAGTTGGAGAAGTAGCGAGCATTCTTGCCAAAGGGCTCTTGATGGGTGCGCGTGGGAACTCAGGGGTTATCACATCTCAGCTCTTCCGTGGCTTCTCTCAGGCTATCAAGGAAAAAGATGAATTAACAGGTCAAGACTTGGCTCTTGCCTTCCAATCCGGTGTCGAAGTAGCTTATAAAGCAGTTATGAAACCAGTCGAAGGAACCATTTTGACTGTATCACGTGGTGCAGCCATTGGGGCCAAGAAAAAAGCGGAGCAAACAGATGATGCTGTTGAGGTCATGCGTGCAGCCTTGGAAGGTGCGAAAGCAGCTTTGGCTAAGACACCAGAAATGCTTCCAGTCCTTAAGGAAGTTGGTGTGGTAGACTCAGGTGGTCAAGGTTTGGTCTTCATCTACGAAGGATTCCTTTCAGCTCTTACTGGTGAATACAGTGCTTCTGAAGACTTTGTAGCGACTCCTGCCAACATGAGTGAAATGATCAATGCAGAGCACCACAAGTCTGTAGCAGGGCATGTGGCAACTGAAGATATTACCTTCGGTTACTGTACGGAGATCATGGTAGCCCTCAAACAAGGTCCAACTTATTCTAAGGACTTTAACTACGATGAATTCCGTAACTACTTGAATGACTTAGGCGACTCTCTACTTGTTGTCAACGATGATGAGATCGTCAAAGTTCACGTCCATACAGAAGATCCAGGTCTTGTCATGCAAGAAGGTCTTAAATATGGTAGCTTGATCAAGGTAAAAGTGGACAACATGCGTAACCAACACGAGGCGCAAGTTGAAAAAGAAGCGACCCAAGGAAACAAGCCTGCTGAAACAAAAGAGTATGCCCTTATCGCAGTAGTAGCTGGTCAAGGTTTAGCAGATATCTTCCGTGCTCAAGGTGTGGATTATGTTATCGAAGGTGGTCAGACGATGAACCCTTCAACAGAAGACTTTATCAAGGCTGTTGAACAGGTCAATGCTCGCAACATCATCTTCTTGCCAAACAACAAAAATATCTTTATGGCAGCTCAGTCTGCGGCTGAAGTGCTTGAACAACCTGCTGTTGTTGTAGAAGCACGTACAATTCCTCAAGGGTTGACCAGTCTTCTTGCCTTTGATCCAAGCAAATCAATCGAAGAAAACAAAGAACGTATGACTGCAGCCCTTGGTGATGTCATCAGCGGTAGTGTAACAACAGCCGTTCGTGATACAACTATCGATGGATTAGCAATTCATGAAAATGACAATCTTGGTATGGTAGATGGGAAAATCCTCGTGTCAAACCCTGACATGCACCAAACCCTGACTGAAACTTTGAAACATATGTTGGACGAAGACAGTGAAATCGTGACTTTCTATGTCGGTGAAGACGGAAGTGAAGAACTTGCCAATGAAATTGCCCAAGAAATCGCAGAAGAATTTGAAGATGTTGAAGTCGAAATCCACCAAGGTCAACAACCTGTATACCCATATCTTTTCAGTGTGGAATAAGAGTGAAAATTGAATGAAAATAACAGAAGGAAGCTGGTTTTACAGCTTCCTTTTTTATGCAAATGGAGTTATAAAGAAATTTCTGTAGAAATGAACATTCTATTGGAAATTCTATTTACTATAAGTTATAATGATAAAGCTGTTATGTTAGATTAAGTATGAATATAAAGGAGAAATGATGAAGAAAAAATTTTTTAATCAATCTTTTTCCCGCTTTTCGATTAGAAAGTTAAGTGTTGGGACCTGTTCGGTATTGCTAGGAACCTTTATGGTGATGGCTACTTCACCAGTGCAAGCAGATGAAGCTCAAGTCAACAATAAGGAACAACAAACGCAGGCGGAAATTCAACAGAAGGAAAAAAGTGCTGAGAATGGACAGGAAGTCATTTCTGAACCTCAAAAAGAGGTAACACAGAACGAAGCAGTTAAGGACCAGAAGGATAAAACTGAACCGTCCAAAACAGAAGTATCTGCACCAGTTGCTCAGAGCCAACCAGTTTCTCAAGTTGACAATGCGAAGGAGGAAAGTCAGCCCTCTTTAGATGAGGAGAAAAAGCAATCTCTAGAATCAACTCAAACTGAGCAGAAAAACAAGGAAGAAGGCAGTTCTAGTGGGAAAACTTCTTCAAGACGCAAGAGATCGTTAGATGAAGTCAATGCAGAATTTAAAACTCATTCGCCAATCAAGGATATCCATGCGGTAGATAGTGTTCGTGAATCCTTGACCTTTAGTATTACTGGACACGAAGCAGACTATTCTGGTGGGTATATCAAAATTCATTTCCAAAATGGGAAGGCTATTAAATTGACCCCTTCTCCAGTTGGTGGTGTAAAGTTCAGCCAAGAAAAAACGAATGGGGACCTTGATTTAAAGATAGAACCTACAAATCTGAGAGGTGGGGCAAACTATAACTTCGTCTATACTTTTCAGATAGATCCTTTGACTCAGAACTGGGGAGGTGCTGTCCAAGCCATTGGACCAGACCACAAGGTGACCGCAACTGCTAAGCTCTATGATAAAAATGGCAATGTCCTCAAAGAACTTGGAAGTATTGAACACACATGGAAAGTCTTAGAAAACGGGGTGGGTGGTCTGACACCAATGTCTAACAATCAGGTTATTGGCTACGATCGAAATAATGATGGTATCGTTGACGATGATTCGTCGGTTGTATCCTACTATCTATTTAATGGTGCGAAAGATCCTAAGAATAATACGGCAAGAAATGATTACTTCAACTATGGAAATGGTGTCTTTGATGGTCGTATGATCAATGGTATGGGTATTAGTGATGTCGGAGGGCATATCATTGATCCTGTCACTTCTTATACCTATAATATAGAGTTAAAAGAAGGTTATGAATTGACAGATGAAGCTAAAGCTCTAGGATGGACTGCCGATGCGACGGGTTACCATCTGACCATTAATAGAGCAAATAATCCGCTTCAAGATATTAACAACAATAAAAACAAGCTCATTCCAATTTCTTTCAAGTTAAAGAATGCCAAAGTAGCAGATATTAATAGAAAAGCGCAAAACCTAACTGTGACGGGTATCTATACAAAAGCAGATGGGACTAGCTATCAAAATACGGTCGTTTTGCCTTATACTCTCATGGTTCAAAAAACAGACCAGCCAGAGTCTTCTCTCTTTGAATTTAGACACTATAATCAGTCTGACTCGGAGATAATTCGTTCTTATGGTGAAACAGAATACCGTTCTAATGTTCGACTTTCATCAGTCGCAGAGGTTGAAAAAGATTATCTTATCAATGACTATACTGTCACTCATAAAATACAGGACCCACGAGAGTCTTATCGGGAAGTCAATGCGATTGAGGATCGTTATTGGAATGAATTTTTCTCCTCACCGGATGCATCCGTAGAAGTATACAATAAAGCTACAGGTGAGTTGTTAGGGACTTTTAATAGTAACACCCGTAGTCTACGATTGACGGAAGAGCAAGATGTGAAGGAACTGGAGTACAAGTTTAAAAATATCAAGATGAGGAAGTCCTCGACAAATGATACTTCGGCATTTTTTTTCCAGACCAAAACACGTTTTAATAATTGGGAAAGTCTCTATAAAGATTCGACGATTAGTAAGTTGGATTCTAGAACGGATTTCACTTTTAAGAATACTAGCAACACTGTTTCCTTCTCTCAAACGGCTTCAGCCGAATTGACGCGTGTTATCCAGCAAATTTCGATGGTTGGACGTCGTCGGACAGATGTTTTCAACCGACATACAGATGCTTCTGGTTTTAAGGAAGATTTTATCACAAGGACTGCGGGTAAAGACACCCCTACTCAGAACTTCGCAAACTTGACGGGAGTTTACCATTTAGCCTATTTGGCTGATCCACAATTAAACTTTAGTGGAAACCTTAATTTTAAGGTCTATTATAATTACAAAGATACTGGGAAAACTCTCTACTATGCCCAAGTGAAGGGAACCCCAGACTCCCCTATGCCCCCAACGCTTTTGAAGTTGGAAAACAAGACGATTCCGAATGGGACCTATACCTATAAAGCAATTGCTTTCTGGGACGAAGAACTTCCAGATGTTCAAGCTCAAAATGGTTATGATCTAGGTGAATTGGATGGTATTACCGTTACTTCGAAAAATTCGACCTCTCATGACTTCAATGTGGTCGTACAGGCGTCGGAAGCGAGCGGTGTCTACTCTGAAGTGAAAAGGGCCACAGATCAACACTTTGCCTATAATACTCAAGAACATTATCCTGGTGATGAGATTGATTTCAGAGTGACCTATAAAAACGCAGCGAAACAGCTTGTTTCAGATGTCTATGTTTTATCATCCTTGCCGATGAAAGGTGATAAACAGCTAGAATCCAGAAATCGTGGTTCTGAATTTACAGTGAGTTTGACAAAAGCTCTAACTCCACCTTCAGGCTGGGAAGTTCAATATAGTCGTACTGCGGGTACTGCTGCAGAAATTAATGCTTCACAATGGCTCACAGCAGACCAAGTGTCGGATTGGTCAGAGATTCGTGCAGTTCGTTGGCATTCGACTGCTCCGGTTGCTGCTGGAAGTAGTGTTCAGTTTCCTATCGATGGAGCAGTTATCGGGCAAGATACTGCCCCAGGTGCTACAGCTTATCTTTCTTCGGCATTGGCAAATGGTAGTTCCAAGTACACTGAGTCCAATAATGTTTCAATCCAAATGTCCACCAAACTGTCATCTGCAAGTTTCACCTTTGTGGATGTAAACGATCCGTCTAAGGAAGTACAACTAGGACAGGTAGACACAGTTGTAGGCAAACCTAATGGACCAATTTCTTATGATCCTGCTCGTCGAATTAAGGAATTGGAAGATGCAGGATATGAACTGATCAGTAACGATTTTACAGATCATACCTTTGGTGACTCGGCTAGTCCAAGACAATTCAAGTTTCAGTTTAGACACAAGATCACAGAACTAACCGAAACTGTTCGTGGAACTCGCGAGATTGACTTTGAATATCTCAAAAAAACAAACCATTCTGATTTATCACTCCTTCCTCCAAAACATGTTGAGACTCATTCGTTTACTCGAACCAAGAGAATTGACCAGGTTTTGGCGAAACGGCAACCAAATGATGCGACAGCTGGTGTGACATACTCAGCCTGGTCTGCAGACCAAACTTGGTCTCAAGTGATTTCTCCTGAAATCCCTGGCTATTATCCAAGAGAGGATATTGATGCAAACACAATGTCGGGAGAAGGAGCTCTCGATGAATATTTATTGACCGCGGATGATCCTAGAGATGAAGAGTTGGAAAAAGAATTTACCTGGTATCGGGTGGTGTATTATGTTCCACTTCCAGTTGTCCCTTCAGCAAGCGAAGCGAGATCTAAAGGCCTTCAAGGGCAGAAGCAGCTAGCAACGATTCACTTTGATGAGGATAGAGCAAGCGAGAGCGAGGTCCACTTTACAAAAGGGACAACAACCATTAATGGAGCAAAGAAATCCGTCGAACTAGTCCAAAGTAGTGTTTTTCTTTATGATGAGAATGGGCAAAAGGTAACTTCGCTAACCATTGCCGACCAAGGGACGTACGATTTAGATCTTGTAAATAAAACAATTGTCTTTACTCCACTGAAAACCTTCTATGGTCCGGCAACTCCAGTTCGAGTTGGAGTGGTGGATAAAAATGGAGAGTCGGCTGTAACGACCTATACCCCAGTTGTTGAGAAAGTAACTCCGACTGGTTCAGGTGATAAGACAGAAGGACTTCAAGGTCAAGTCCAAGAAGGTAAAGTGACCTTCACNCCAGGNCATGACTCAGTTCCATTCCCAGCTGATTCAACTCCACTATTTGACAANGGTACAACTGTGAAAGAAGTNCCAAATGTTGGTAANTTCGAAGTGGATGCAGANGGNAAGGTGACNTTCACNCCNGATAANCANTTCAANGGNGAAACACCAGAACTTGAATTGACTCGTGTGGATGCCAACGGAACTCCTGTTACNGTCAAGTACCAAGCGGTGGTGAAAGAAGTAGTTCCAACCAGCACTAACGCAACTAGCACGGGTCCTCAGGGTGTTCCACAAACAGGAACTCCAAGCTTCCAAGGTGGCGACCCACTGGTTCCAATCGATGAAACTGTGGCAGCGACATTTGAAGATGGATCAACTGAAAAAGTGATTCCAGGTGAAGGAACTTACACGATTGCATCAAATGGAACTGTGACCTTCACACCAGACAAGCAGTTCGTTGGTACACCAGAACCAGTNACAGTCAAACGTGTTGATAAGAANGGCACTCCAGTCACTGCGACNTANAGTCCAGAGTTTACGAAAGTAACNCCAACTGGTNCAGGTGATAAGACAGAAGGNCTNCAAGGNCANGTCCAAGAAGGTAAAGTGACCTTCACTCCAGGCCATGACTCAGTTCCATTCCCAGCTGATTCAACTCCANTATTTGACAATGGTACAGCTATGAAGGAAGTGCCAAATGTTGGTAAGTTCGAAGTAGAC